>DATAVM010000019.1:0-3371 GCA_036267775.1 Gemmatimonadales bacterium | reverse complement strand
GAACACAGGCAAGAGGGTGCTGGCGGTAGCGGCAGGTCTGGGACTGATGATCGGAACGTTAGCGGCGAGCGCGCAGGGGAGGCCTATTCCCCGCAACCATATCTATCCGGCGGTGGAGGCCGCGCAACCCGATATTCAGGCGGCGCTGAAGCAGGCGCGGCGAGAACACAAGCGCGTGATCCTGGACTTCGGCGGCGACTGGTGCGGCGACTGCCAGGTGTTGAACATCTACTTCCATCAGGGCCCGAACGCAGCGCTGCTGGAGAAGAATTTCATCCTGGTGGATGTGAACATCGGGCACATGGATCAGAATGTCGATATCGCCAAAAAGTATGGCGTGCCGCTGCAGGGAGTGCCGGCGCTGGCGGTGCTGAGCCCCACAGGGAAGGTTGTGTACTCGCAGAATAAGGAGTTCTCGGACATGCGGAATATGGATCCGCAGTCGGTGACCGATTTTCTGAACAAGTGGAAGCGGTAGCGGGGCGCGCGAGGAAACAGTGACAGGCGTGGCCGTGTGGGAGAACGTGGTGGTCGCGCCGGCGCGGCGAGCGGCCGGATTGAGCCGGTTGCTGCATCACTGTCTGATGGCGGCGATTGAGCACGACGCGTTCCTGGTGGCGCAGGCTACGGCCTACTCGGCGATGGTGGCGCTGTTTCCGGCGCTGGTGGTGGCGGCGGCGGTGGTGGCGCTGCTGCCGGAGTCGCTGCCGCTGCGGCCGCAGATGGCGGCGTTCTTCGATCGCGTGCTGCCCTCGAACGTGAGCCCGCTGCTGGATGCGTACTTTGCGACGACGCATCATGGGCCGCAGACGGCGGGCGCGCTGCTGGGCTCGCTGGTGGTGAGCCTGACGGGCGCGGCGAGCGTGATGGCGACGCTGATGGAAGGGTTTCGCCGCGCGTACGATCTGCCGCTGCCGCCGAGAAGCTTCTGGCGGCGGCGCGCACGGGCGCTGGTGCTGGTGCCGGTTTCCCTGCTGCCGATGACGGCGGCGAGCGTGCTGGTGATCTTTGGACACTTCCTTGTGCGCTGGCTGGCGCGGGAGATTCCGCACGTTGCGCAGCCGGGATTTTATACGACGGCGATCGTTCTGCGATGGGCGCTGGCGCTGGGGACGAGTGTGAGCATCATCGCGGTGGTCTATCACCTGGGCACGGACCTTAGCCACGAGGTGCGCAAGACGCTGGAGCCGATGGTGCGGGGTGGATGGATGATTCTGCGGCCGGACTGGAGCTGGCGCGCCAGTTTGCCGGGAGCGGCGCTGGCGACGGTGCTGTGGTTCGCGGCGACGCTGCTGTTCGGGTTCTACGTGACGCGATTTGCGAACTATGGGCGTGTCTACGGATCGCTGGGCGCGGCGATTGCGCTGATGTTCTGGCTGTACATGATCGCGTGGACGGTGCTGCTTGGCGCGGAGTTCAACGCACAGTGCACGGTGGAACGCAGAGATCCGGCGGCGGCTGCGGCGTTGTGGAAGACCTCCTCCACGCGAGTGCGCGGGACGGGTAGAATGGCTGATTGATTGGGTGAGATCGATACCTACGCGGGCTCTGACGCCTGAAGTGGAAGAGGGATACGTGATAGACGCCAGAGACAGCAGTGTGGAAAACGCGCGCAGAGCCAAGATTGTTGCAACCCTGGGGCCGACGTCGAGCTCGGAGGAGACGTTTCGCGAGCTGGTGCGCGCGGGACTGGATGTGGCGCGGCTGAACTTCTCGCACGGATCGCACGAGCAGAAGGCTGAGCTGATTGCGATGGTGCGGAAGATCGCGCGCGAAGAGCGCAAGCCGGTGTGCATTCTGGGCGACCTGCAGGGGCCGAAGATTCGCACGGGAACCTTGCGCGATCATAAGCCGGTGTTGCTGGAGACCGGCAAACAACTGACCATTACGCCGGAGAAGGTCGAGGGTACGGCCGAACGCGTAAGCACGGTGTTTCCGACCCTGGCGGAGAACCTGAATCCGGGCGATCGCATTCTGCTCTCGGATGGGCTGATCGAACTGCGCGTGCTGGGTCTGAGCGGCGCGGATGTGGTGACGGAGATTGTGAACGGCGGTCTTCTGGGCGAAAAGAAGGGTATCAACCTGCCGGGGGTGCCGATCCGAGTGCCCTCGCTGACGGAGAAGGATGAAGAGGACCTGGAGTTTGCGCTGAAGAACGGCGTTGACACGATCGCGGTCTCGTTTGTGCAGACGGCCGCGGATGTGCGCTACGTAAAGCGAAGAGTGGCGGCGCTGGGGTCTGAGGCGTGGGTGATTGCGAAGCTGGAGAAGCCGCAGGCGGTCGATCATTTGGACTCGATTCTGGAGGCGAGCGACGGCATTATGGTGGCGCGCGGCGACCTGGGCGTGGAGATGCCGCCGGAGAAGGTGCCGGCGATTCAGAAGCACATCATTCGGCGCGCAACGGAGTATCGCAAGCCGGTGATTACGGCGACACAGATGCTGGAGTCGATGATTGAAAACCCGCGGCCGACGCGGGCGGAAGCTTCTGACGTAGCGAATGCGATCTATGACGGCACGGATGCGGTGATGCTGTCGGCGGAGAGCGCGGCGGGCAAGTATCCGGTGGAGTCGGTAGCGATGATGGCGAAGATTGTGGTGGAGACCGAGACGCAGATGCGGATGGAGACGCGCCTGGCGACGGCGCCGCGGCGGAAGTCGCTGACGATCCCGGAGACGATCTGCGAGTGTATGGCGCATTCGGCGCAGGACCTCGACCTGGCGGCGATTGCGATTTTTACGGAGACGGGCAATACGGCGAGGCTGCTTTCGAAGTATCGGCCGGAGGCGCCGATCTATGCGCTCTCGCCGTTCGAGGAGGTGGTGCACCGGCTGATGCTGCTGTGGGGAACGTATCCGGTGCAGTGCGAGCGGTTCACCGATACGGACAAGCTGGTGAATATGGCGGAGGACATTCTGGAGCATGGTGGCTTTGTGCATGCCAAGGATGTGGTGGGGATCGTCGGGGGGACGGCGACGAGGACGGGCGCGACGAACTTTATGCGGCTGCATTTGATTGGCGATCGATGAATTTAGAGATTAGAAATCAGAGATCAGAGATCAGAAGCAAAGGCAGAAAGCAGGGGTTGGACGTGGATGGGTGTTCGGTCGTTTCGTGACTTAATTGTGTGGCAGCGTTCCAAAGAACTCTCTCTGGCGATCTATGACCTTACGAGTCAGTTTCCACACGGGGAACTTTATGGTTTGACGAGTCAATTGCGGCGCGCGGCGGTATCAATTATGAGCAATATCGCAGAGGGACATGGCCGTGGCTCGACACCCCAGTTGATGCACTTCCTGTCGATCGCGCGGGGCTCGACCTTTGAGGTTCAGTCTCAGTTGATCCTCGCGTCGGAACTTGGCTTTGGCAG
>DATAVM010000018.1:0-19351 GCA_036267775.1 Gemmatimonadales bacterium | reverse complement strand
CCGTATCCCTATATCTGGCTTTCTCCTGATCGCGAGCTGACCCAGTTGCGCGCGATGGCACGGTCTCGCGTGCTGCCAGCAGACCTCGCCGCCACGCTCGTCCATCTGGAGCTCGAAGTCGGTACACTCGACTCGGCCACGGCGTCGCTGGCACGTGCTGGGACCAGTCTCACCCCGGCGACCCGCGATCACCTCGCCGCCGAAATCGCATTCGCGCGCGGCGATGCTGCCGCGGGCACTGCCGCGTATGATCGCGGCGCTGGGGAGATCGCCGATAGCGGCGCGGCGCGGCTCTATGGATGGGATGTATTCTGGATTGCCGAAGCCGACGAGCGGAATCAGTGGCAGGCGCTCCCGCTCGATGGCACCGCACGAAAAGCGTGGCTGGATCGCTTCTGGACCAAGCGCGACCTCAACGATGGAAGGCCATCCGGGACGCGTCTGGTTGAACAGTTCCGCCGCTGGCGCTTGGCACTCCAACAGTATCGCTGGGATCCGGATGGCGGTTTGGCCGTCGACATCAACGACAAAGGGTACGCAGAGGAAATGGTCGATCATCTAGGCGGCGGGATGCGCCAAACGGTGATCCAGCCCGGCGACCCTGGAACGTTGACTTTGGGCCGAGTCAACTACGTGAATCGGTGGCGCGCGCTCGGCAGGGTGATCGACGACCGCGGAGCGATGATCCTGCGCCACGGTGACCCCGTATTCCTGCCAATGGCCGCGTCAATCGAAACGACCACCGAGCAGAACCTCGCATGGCAGACTCCTGCGGGCCGCCTGATCGTCGGCTTCTCGCGCATCGCCGTTGGGTCTGAACGATTCGGGATGGTGGCGCGCAATATTCCTATGGGCGATCCAATGGTCTCCTGCCAGTACGATGCACGTCTGTGCGGAGCACGCATGAAGCCATTTGTAATCGAAGACTACAGCCACCAACGTGAGACTCTCGAACACACCGACGGCAACGCCGAGACGTATCACGATTCCCTCGGTGCGATTGTGCAGACCTACGGCATCCCGCATGGTGGCACGTTGATCGTCGTCGCCGTCCCGGCGCGCGGCCTGGTGCGCGACAGCACCACACGCGCAGCGCAGCGCCAGTTCGCGGCACGCCTGCAGATCGAGATCGGCGATTCCGCCGCGGGCAAGATTGTCGCCACCGTCGACACCACCCGCCGCTGGACCACCACCCATGCGCTCCCCAGCGATGCGTGGCTCAGCACCTATCTCACGGTGCCAGTGAATCCAGGAAATTGGGAAGTCGTCGTCACGGTGAGTGACACCGCACACACCACCGGCACTGGTGCCCGCTTTGGCGCGGTCCCCGTCTCCGCCTTTGACGGCAGCACGCTCGCCCTGAGCGACCCGATCGTGGGCCGCCACGACGCCGGCCTCACCTGGACCCACGACGGCACCGCGATTCCGCTCAATCCCACCAACGCCTGGCACCGCGATCAATCCGTCACCGTGCATTACGATATCGATGGCCAGGTCCCCGGCCGCCGGTACGACACCCAGTTCGAGCTCTGGAGCACCCGCGGCCACCCCAAAGCACCGGCATTTACCATCGCATTCAGTGCCCAGGCCAGCACCGCGCGCAGCACGGTCGAGCGCGAATTGTCGCCGGCGCATCTCACGCCGGGTGAGTATCGCCTCATCCTCCGCGTGCGCGACAGCGTCACCGGCAAGGATGTCACGCGCGAGCGGTATGTCGCAATCCTGAAATAGCTCGCCTTACGGCCGGCCGAGTGCCACGAGTGCGCCGGCGATTGCCGCCTTGGTGTCCGCGTGCGTGGCGATGTTCGCTGCCGCCTGCAGCTGCTGGATCGCAAGCGGCTTGTTCTGCGATCCGATCACATCACGAATCGCGTCCACTACCCACCGCCGCACACCCGCCCGTTCATCGTTCACATGGTGCATCAGCAGGTCCATCGCCCGGCTATTCCCTCGCATGCCAAACACCGCCAGCACCTCCGCCGGCAGCGCGTTGAGCGCGATCATACTGTCCACCTGACTCGTCACCGCCGTGTCGCCTAGCTGCGCCGCGGCCGTGAGTGCCGCATTCTGGATCCCTTCCTGATACGACGGCATCGCCAGTGCGCGCGTGAGGATATCGTGCATGTGGTCGCGGTCTATCCGCGCAATTGCGCCGACCGCGGCCGCGCGCACGTCGTAGCTGGTGTCGCTCCCGAATGCCGTGGTGAGCGCCGCCAGCGCGCCCTCGCCGCCCGCATGTCCGATCGACGTCGCCGCCGCCGTCCGCACCTGTGACAACGTGTCGTGCAGCGCCGTCAGCAGCGTCGGCAACGCGACTGCCGTGGGAAACTGGCCCAGCAGCACGACCGCGTGCTCGCGCGTCAGATAATAGTCCGCATGCGTGGCGGCTTCGGTGAGCGCGGTGATTGCAGCTCCATCCGCCGTGCGGCGCGCGAGCTGCGCCATTGCCCAGTCGCGGTCCCATAGATCGTCATCCTTGCGGAGCTGATTGGCGAGCCAGTAGGTCGGCTGGTCAAAATCGAGCGTCTTGAGAATGCCGTTGCCATCGTCAAAGATCACCATCGTCGGGTCCGTCGTCACACCGGTGATGGCGATGGTCTGGTCGCGCTGATCGAGCATCGCGTGCTGCACCACGTCCTTGTCGCGCATCCCCACCCGCACCGTGACCGGCATGCGGAAGACCTGCGGCACGGTGAACTTGAGGCCGGTGCTGTCGGCGTGGAGTGTGTCGGTCTGCGTCTGATGCACCGCCAGCGTTACCGTCGCATGAACCGAGTCCCACGCGGCCGTGACGGTAAAATGCGGCAGGCCCGTGTCGTACACCCATTCATTCCAGAACCAGTCGAGATTCTCTCCGGTCGCCTCGAGCACCGCCTGGCGCAGATCGTCCGACGTCGCATTGCCGTAGGCGTGATCCGTGAGATAGCGATGAATCGACGCCCAGAAGCGCTCGGGGCCCAGATAGTGCTTGAGCATCTCGAGCACCAGCGCGCCCTTGGGATAGATGTTGTTGGAGCCCAGGGACGCCAGCGGCATCGAACGCCGATCCTCGAGCGAGCGGAATTGCCGGACTTCATCGTCGTAATAGTCCTGCTCCGCGTGCGTACCGAGCTTGGCGCCCCAGTACTGGCCCGGCATGAACTCCGCAAAGCCTTCGTTGAGCCACATGTTGGCCCAGTTGATCGTCGTCACATAGTCGCCAAACCATTGATGCGCGAGCTCGTGCGGAATCAGGATGTACTTGTACCACGGCCGGTCGGCGTAGGCGCGTCCGTCCGGAAGCCAGTCCACGAGCGTTGTTGCGCTGACATTCTCCATCCCGCCAAAAAAGTCGGCGACCGTTGTCTCCGAATACTTGGCCCACGGATAGCGGATACCGGTCAGCCGCGAATAGGTGTCGATCATGTCCGCGGTCTCGTGAAAGAGCGGCCACGCGCGCACACTGTCCTCATGGTACGTGAAGTACATCAGCGGCACATTCTGCCAGGTGTCGTGAATCTCGGCGAGCGGTGCCACCACCAGCGATACGAGGTACGTCGCCGACGGCGACTCCTGCCGCCACGTCATGGTGCGCGTGCGTCCGTTGGTCACGTTGGAAACCAGGCGGCCATTGGAAATCGCCTGGTCGGCCGATGGCACGGTGGCCACCAGCTCCCACGTCATCTTGTCGTTCGGAAAATCGTAGGTCGGAAACCAGTCGTGATTGTTGTGATCCTCGCCCTGACTCCAGATCTGCTCGGGACGATGCGCGAGTCCGTCGGAGCGGATCCAGGTGAGCCCATCGCCGCTGTGCACCTTGGCGTGGTACTGCACCGTGAAGGTGAGCGTGTCACCAAACGGTAGCGGATGCTGAGGAAAGACCACGAGCGTGTCGCCGTGCCGAGTGGTCCGCAGCGTGGCGCCGGCGCGATCCGTCACCTTGGTATTCACGAGCAGCGCGCCCTCATCAAAGATGACCGAATCAAGCCCGGCTCGCCGCGCGGTCAGCATGGACGTTGCTTCCCCTTCGAACGACGTCGAGTCCCAGTTGAACTCGCCGACGACAATGCGCTGGTGAATCAGGTCGTAGTCGTGCGAGCGCGTATAGTGGTCGTTCGCCATGAGGGCGGCGTTCGATTGTGCCCCGGCGGTCGCGACCGCGGTGACGAGGAAAAGAGCGGTGGCGGTGGTGGTGGCGGTAGCGCGCATGGCAACACCTCGCGGGGGAAGACGGCGGATGATTGGACGGAATAGATGGGTGCCAAACCCGCGGAACAAGGCCCGCCCATGCTGGCCTCGGGCCGGGCGCGCCGTTAGTTTCGGTCCACTGCGCCCATGGGCGAGGTACCGCGTATGCCGGCTGGGCAACGCGGTTTTCCTGTTTCAGGACGGTGCGAAGGATGATTTCCGTCGACCAGGTCACCAAGCGCTTCGGCCCGCTCGTGGCCGTGGATGCCCTCTCTTTTCAGATCGATCGCGGTGAGGTCGTCGGCTTTCTCGGCCCCAACGGCGCCGGCAAGACCACGACCATGCGGATGCTCACCGGCACGCTGCAGCCCGACGCCGGAGAGGTCCTGCTCGACGGCCAGTCCATTGGCGACGACCCGATGGCCGCCAAGCGCCGCATCGGGTATTTGCCGGAGTCGAATCCGCTCTATGAAGAGATGCTGGTCTGCGACTATCTGGAATACACCGGCCAGCTCCGCTCGCTTTCTGGTGCCGTCCTGCGCCGCGCCGTCCGCACCGCGGCCGATGAAACCGGACTTGACGCCGTCTTCTATCGCCCCATCAACGAAGCGTCCAAGGGCTATCGCCAGCGCATCGGCCTGGCCGCCGCGATGCTGCACCGTCCCGACATTCTCGTGCTGGACGAGCCGACCGAAGGGCTCGATCCCAATCAGCGCGTCGAGATTCGCAAGCTCGTCAATGCTCTCGGCCGCGAGCGCACCGTCCTGCTGAGCACGCACGTCATGCAGGAAGTGGAAGCGACGTGCACGCGCCTCCTCATTGTCAATCAGGGCAAGCTCGTGGCCGATGGCGCGGTGGGCGATCTCCTCGCGGGCCAGGTCGCGCTGACCACCTACACGGTCGAGGCACAGGGCGAGAATGTGGTGGCAGAGCTCGCAGCCCTCGCCGGCGTCGAATCCCACACCGTCGATGCCATCGAAGACCGGCTCCGCGTGCGGCTGGTGGTCCGGAGCGCCGAGGACTTGCGGCCGCGAATCAACGCACTGGCGCATGAGCGGAACTGGACGCTCTGGGAGCTGCATCGGGAACGGGCCTCGCTCGAGCAGATGTTTCGCGAGCTCACGGTCGGTGGTGGCGCGGAGCACGCGGAATGAATTCGACCTGGACCGTTGCCCGCCGCGAGCTGCGCGGCTATTTCGACTACCCCACCGCCTACATCCTGGTCATCGCGTTCCTTGCCCTCGGCCTCTTTCTCACCATGCGAACACTGCTGGCCGAGCATGTGGGCACCATGCGTCCGCTGTTCGACCTGCTGCCCTGGCTCTTTGCGGTGTTCGTCCCGGCGATCACCATGCGCAGCCTGGCGGAAGAGCGCCGTAGCCATACACTCGAATGGCTGATGGCTCAACCGCTGAGCGAATCGTCGGTGCTGTTCGGCAAGTTCCTCGGCAACTGGCTCGTGGTACTCATTGCGCTGGCCGGAACGATTCCCACCGCACTCGGCATCGTTGCCGTCGCACACGCGGATCCCGGTATCATCGCAGCACAGTATATCGGCGCGATGTTGCTCGCCGCGCTGGCGGTCGCCGTCGGACTGTGGGCGTCGAGTGTCACACGCAATCAGATCACCGCCTTCATTCTGGCAACATCGGTGTCGGCCGTGATGGTGCTGATCGGCATGGATGTGGTCACCATCGGATTGCCGCCGGTCATCGGCGGTATCGTGGCGCGCCTCTCGGTGGTGCCGCACTTCGAGAACGTGGCCCGTGGCGTCGTGGATCTTCGCGACGTGATCTACTTTGTCACGGCGGGAGCCTTCTTTCTCACCCTCGCCGGCGCCGCACTTGCGCGCGAGCGGCTGAGTCACGCGCGCGGCGCCTGGCGGCGGATGCGCCTCGGTACCGTGGGCGTCGGCGTCACCGTCATCGTCGTCAATCTGCTCGGCGGCTACCTCCGGGGCCGGATCGACCTCACCCGCGATCGGCTCTTCACTCTCTCGCCCGCCACGCGGACGATGGTGCACAGCCTCAAGGATGTGGTACAGATCAAGCTGTACGTGTCCAAGGAACTGCCGCCGGATGCGCAGCTCGGACTGCGCGACGTGCGCGATCTCCTGAGCGATCTTGCGAGTGCGTCGGGCGGCAACGTGCAGATCAGCGAGGCCGATCCGGAGATCAATCCCGACGCCGCGCGCGATGCGCAGTCATACGGCATTCGCCCGGTGCCGTTCAGCACGCTGCGCGGCAATGAATACGTGGCCGGCCGCGGCTGGTTCGGACTCGTGGTGCTCTATGCCAACGGGCATCGCACCATTCCGCTGCTCGACCACACCGACGATCTGGAGTATCGTCTCGCCTCATTCATCTCGGCTCTCACGTCGGCGACCAAGCCCAAGATCGCGTATCTGACCGGCTTCGGCACGCCGCTGCTGAGCGATTTCCAGACGTTGCAGGACGCCGTGAGCGACCACGACGACCTCATCGCCATCGAAATGCCCGGCGACATGATGGCGCTTTCTCCCGATTCGATCCGCGTCGCCATCGTCGCGGCGCCGGCGACGCCGCTCGACAGCGCGACCATTCGCCGTCTCAATGAATTCGTGAATGGGGGCGGCTCGCTCTTCGTCCTGCTCGACAACATGGTCGTCTCGTCGGAAGTCGGTCAGCCCAAGCGCATCGACACCGGACTCATTCCGTTCCTCGCGCAGCACGGCGTCGGCTTCGGAACCGGCCTGGTCTTTGATCTCGCGTCGAACCAGCAGGTGATGGTCGGCAACGGCATGGTCGCCAACTTCCCGCTCTGGCCGCTGGGTCTTCCGGCGGGACAACATCTGACCACGCACGGCCTCAAGCAGGTGAGTTTTGCGTACACCGCACCGTTGATGATCCAGGACCCCGCGCACGTGCAGGCGCTGCTCGAAACCTCGCCGCGGTCCGGCGTGCATCCGGTGGAAGCCGGCGCGGATCTGCAATCTTTCCGCGTCGCACCGGGCGATCCGATCAGCCAGCAGGTGCTTGCGGTGGCGGTTGATCCCAGCGCCGGTGCGGCACCGGGCGCACATCCGGCAGGTCGGATGATCGTCACCGGCGACTCGTACTGGCTGCGCGATCAGTTCAACATGGTCCGGCAGAACCCCGCCAATCTTGCCTTTGCCGCCAACGCGCTCGATTGGCTGGCCCAGGACGAGACGCTGATCCGGATCCGCTCCAAGGACCGGACGCCGCCGGCGCTGAGTTTTGCCACGACCGGCGGCGCCGACCTCTTCAAGTGGGGCAACCTGGCCGGTGTGCCGCTGCTGTTTGTGCTTTACGGTGTGCTGCGGATTGTCGGGCGCACCACGCGCGCGCGCCGCCGGTGGAAGGGTAGCGAGCCGAGCACCTCGGAGACCGCATGAGCGAACGGACGTTGCGCCGCATTGTCCTGGCGCTCGCCGTTCTGGCGGCGCTGTTCGTGGTGGTTCAGGCCGCCGAGTTTCTCGCATGGCGCCATGGCGATCATGGCGGCGGCGTGGGCGATGCCATCCATCGGCTCAATACCGATACCATCACCAGCATGTCGATCGTGGGGCCGGTGACCGCGCCGGTCCAACTGCGGCGCGATGGCGCGCATTGGACCGCCAACGGATTCCCGGCCGACTCTGCCACCGTCACGCGCCTGCTGCGCGCCGCCGCAACGGCGACGCTCGGGCCACTCGCCGGCCGCACCACCGCCAATCACGCCGTTCTCGGCGTCACCGACAGTTTTGCCTGGAAGCTCACCGCCCGCAGCGCGCACGACTCGGTCAGCCTGGTCCTCGGCGCACCCGGCAATGGCGATCCCGGCGTCTACGTGCGCCTGCCAGGCCGGGATACTGTGTATCTCGTCTATGGGCAGCTGCGCCCCGCCGTCGTCAATCCGATCGCCGTCTGGCGCGACCGTGTCGTCCTCCACACCGATACTACGCGTCTCGCCACCGTGGTCTTTACGCGAGACCGCCAGACCTATGTGATGCAGCGCGGCAGTCGCGGCTGGCAGGGAACGTCCACCGACGAGCCGGCCGCCCTCAAGGAAACGGCCGCCGTGATGGCCGAGCTCGCACACCTCGAAGCCATGGGCTTTGCCACCGATGCCACCCCGCCGCGCGGCAACGAGGTGCGCCACGTCACTGCCCTGACCGCGTCTGGCGACACAGTCGCCAACGTTGAACTCCTGGGAAGCGTAGGAAACGACTGGCTGGTACGAGTCGCCGGCGATTCGCAGGTCTATGTGGTTTCCGCCTTCGACGGCGACCGGCTCAGTCCACGACGCGAAGAGCTTTTGCCGCACCACTAGCGGCCCGCGACCGCGGTGCCGCGTTTCTGAACAGGTAGAACACGGTACTTGACGTGCCGTGGTCAAAATGGGACATTGCATGTTGAAGAAACACCACAGGTGTCATGTTGGAACAAGGGGGAATATGAGAGGCATCAAGACGACTGCCTTCCTGTCGGTCTGCGCCCTGTTTGGGGTCGCCCAGGCTCACGGGCAGTCCACCGCCGCGAGCGGTATGGACGGCATGAGCGGCATGTCGATGGAGGTCCCTCAGCTTCCCCACGCGCCGGTGGTCGTAAGGGTCGATTCCGCGCGGCACGAAGTCGAAATCACCGCCGGTCCTTTCCATCTGCCCGCGATGCCACCGGGCATGGACATGATGGAGATGATGGGCGACATGGCGGGCGGACATGCGGCGCACCTGGAGCAGCTCATCACACGCTTCAAGTGGCCGATGACCGACTGGCTCCGCGGCTATCATCTCGAGATCACCGACCAGAATGGCAAGCTGCTCCCGCAGCGCACCATGCACCATATGGAGTTCGTCAACTTCGATCGCCGCCAGCTCGTCTATCCGCTGGCCGAGCGCGTCCTGGGCATCGGCGAGGAGACGGCAACGATCATGCTGCCCCGCACCGTCGGCCTGCCGCTCACCAAGGGCCAGGAAGTCGGCGTCTTCCTCATGTGGAACAACGACACCGGCCATGACATGGACGGCGTGATGCTGCACTTCATGCTCAAGTCGTCGCCGGCCAATCTGACGCCGCGCCCCGTGGCGGTGCTGCCGTTCAAGGTCGACGTGAACTCGCACCCGGGCATGCCGGACTCGTGGGACGTGCCGCCCGGCCCAGGGACCTATTCCAAAGCCTCGATCTTTACCGTACCGGTGAGCGGCCGTCTCCTCGGCATCGGCGGCCACATGCACGATCATGGCGTCGAGATGCGCATTGAAGATGTTGCGACCGGCAAGGTGCTCGCGCATGTGCACGCCATTCGCGATTCGTCGGGCGATGTGTCGGGGGTGTCGCGCCAGCTTCTCGCCGTCAAGGGCAAGGGGCCGCATCTGCGGGTCGGTCGCGAATACCGCATGGTCGCGGTCTACGAGAATCACAGCACCGAAACGCTCAAGGGCGTGATGGCTGTCATCGGCGGGCTCTTTGCCCCGGACAACATCAAGCAATGGCCCGCGGTCGACCGCAACAGCGCCGAATATCAGCGCGATATCGCGGTCATGCTCCATCCCACCGTGGACCTGGCTGCGTCGTCGACGTTCGCGTTCAGCGACGACGACTCGGGGATCGACTACCTCTCGCTGGTTTCACCCGAGGCGCGGTTCTAGCCGCGCCTCAGGGCGTTCCAGCGCGCGGCAACTTGAGATAGTTGCTCAGCGCATTCTTCCAATCATCAGATGCCACAAACAGGCTCTCCGGAAACGTCCGGAGAGCTGCCACCTGCTGGTAGATCTCACCGTTTTCGTAGACGTTATTGGCGAGCCCGGCGATGTATTGCAGGCGCAGGTTGCGGTCGCGGTTGATCTGTGCGTTTGCGAGCCACGGCGCCAGGTCGGTCTTGTTGCCGGCGTACGATCCGAAGAGATCGAGCAGCGAGCCGATCCCTACATCCTGGAGCGACTGCACGATCGGCGCATTTGCCGGCTCGCTCAGCTTGGCCTGGATCGCCGTCACGTTGATGTGCGACGGCTCCGGTTGGCCGAGCGCCACGAGATCGTAGCCGTGATCGTCCTCGTTGTTGGCCCAGATGGTGCCGCCGGGAAAGGCGTCCATGAACGTCGCGATCTCGCTCTTCACCGCGTCGGCGTGACTCTCGTAGAGCGGCACCCACTCCGTCATCACGCCGCCGGGATTGAGATGCTGTCGCGCGAGCGTGAGATACTCGTCGGTGTAGAGCGTTGCTGCACCGCGTACCCACGGATGGATCGGATCCGACGTGATGATGTCGAACTTCTCCTTGGTGGTACGGATGAAATCCCGCGCATCGTCATAGACAAACTGCACGCGGGGGTCGTGGAGAATGTCGTAATTCTCCTTGGAAAAGTACGGGCCCACCGATTTGGGGATGAGCGGCTCGAGCTCGCAGATCACAATCCGCTTGATGCCCGGATAGAGCACAAACGTTCCCGCCGTTACTCCGGCGCCAAAGCCCACTACCAGCACCGACTTGGGATCGCCCTGCACCAGGGCCGAGATGTGTCCGAGCATGCGCTGCAGCCGCATGTCCTGCGGCTCGGATGACGCTTCGATCTTGCCGGCCACGTGGAAGTTGCGATACCCACCCGCTTCTTCCGACACGGCGATCGACGAGTTCATCCCTTCGCCGGTGAAGACAAAATCGGGCAGCGTGCTGTACGTGGCCAGAAAACGGCCATAGCCGATCAGCCCCGGCGGCACGGCGCGCACACTGACCGCGAGGAGTGCGGCCACCACAACGCTTATGCCCAGGCCCAGGCCACGCAGCCCGACGGGGAGCCCTTCGTTCGCGGGTTTGCCGTGGCGATCAAAAAGCTCCGGAATGAGCATGAACAGGCCCGCGACGATCGCAAGCAGGATCAGCAGTCGCTGCGAGTTCTGCGTGCCGACCACGGGAATCGCAATGACGCTGAATCCAACGGCGCCCACAATTCCCCCGATGGTGTTGGCGGCGTAGACCCGCCCCACCAGTCGTCCGGCATCCTGTTCGGGCGACGCGGCCGCGGCGATCGCGAGCGGAAATGCCGCGCCCCAGAGCAGTGTGGCCGGCAGCAGCGCAAAGATGCAGCGCATCAGGTCGAACTGGAAATAGATCCACGGACTGTGCGTGAGCGTCGGATTGACCGGCCAGTACGGCAGCGACCGGGCGATCATGTACGCCGTCCAGCCGATCGCCACCGGGAGCAGGAGCTGGCACCATCCCAGCGCGACGCGCGGACGTCTGGCAATCCGTGCGATGTACGCCCCCGCACTGCTGCCGAGGCCGAGGCCGATCAGCATGACTGCGAGAATGAGCGAGAACGTGTAGACGGTGGCGCCGAGCATCAGCGACATCAGCCGCGTCCACACCACCTCGGCGCCAAGTGCAGCCATGCCGGAGAGCGCGATGGTGATGTAGACGCGACGCGCACCCGGCACCGGCACGTCTGGCGCCGCTGTCGCTTCACCGGCGACGTCGGGCCGTGGCGAGCGGCTCGCGAGAAAGAGTCCAGACGCGGCCACCACCACGTTCACACCGACGGCCACATACGTCGCCACCGACATGTCATACACGCGCAACAGATAGAATCCCGCGACGAGGCACCCGAACACGGCGCCCGCGATGTTGCTGCCGTAGAAGTACCCGAGCCACGATACGCCGGTGGGCGTCGCTTCGACCCAGCGTGCGATTGCGGGCAGCGTCGCCCCCATCAGCAGCGTCGGGACCAGCAGACAGATCGCGCAGAAGATGGCGCGCAGCACGATACTGAACGTGCCCGGCGACGCAATCGACGCGTACACATCGCCGAGCACGGGCAAGCCCCAGAGCACCAGCAGGCCGCAGACGCCGACACCGAGTTCGAGCAGCGCGTAGATCCGCAGCGGATGCTCGCGCGGCGAGATGAACCGCGGCAGCAGCAGCGAGCCCAGACACATGCCGCCCATGAACGTGCCGAGCAGCACGCCCAGCGAGATCGCCGACGAGCCAATGACAAGCTCCACTAGCTGGAACCAGACGATTTCGTAGATCAGCGCGGCACAGCCGCTCCCCACAAAGAGGAGCGGCAGCACCGGCAAGAAGCGCTGTTCAGCGCGAGAGTTCGACATGCGAATCCTGAGAGGCGTAGTGGTGATCGAGGCCGCGCGGGCGCCTACTGTTCGCCCATGATTCCGGCGCGCACCGCGGCGAGGCGGTCCGGCGTGCCCAGAAAGAGGCCATCGGGATATTGGCGGTACTGCAGCATCTGATCGTAGATCTCGGCCTGGCGATACATGTTGAGGCCAAAGCCGGCGAGGTACTGCAGGCGAAGATTCCGGTCACGGTTGATCTGCGCGTCGGCCAGCCACGGCTTGAGCTGCGTGCCGTTCGCGGTGTAGGTGCCAAAGAGATCTTCGGCCGAGTTGATGCCGATTTCGCGCAGCGACTGCGCCACGACCGAGTATTCCGGCCGGCCAAGCTTTGCATCGATGGCGGTGAGGTCGATCGGCCCAGGCGTCAGCTGGCCCACCAGCACAAGATCATAACCCTTGCCGTTTTCCGTGTTGCCGAACACCAGACCATTCGGGAACGCTTCCATGAACGTCCCCACTTCGCTCTTCACCGTCTCCGGGCTGCTCTCGTAGAGCTGGACAAAGAGCGTGACCACACCGCCCGGGTTGAGATGCTTCTTGACGAGATCGAAGAATTCCGCGGTGTAGAGCGTCGCGGCACCGCGCACCCACGGATCGAACGGGTCGGAAGTGACGGCATCGAACTTCTGGTCGGTGGTCAGCACAAAGTGACGGGCGTCGTCGATCTGCACCTTCACCTTGGGATTGTCGACCACGGCAAAGTTGTGCTCGCTGAAGTAGCGCGACACGACCTTCGGCACCAGCGGCTCGATCTCCGCGATGGTCTCATGCTCCACCGCCGGATCGACGCTCACCGCGCCGGCGGTAACGCCCGCGCCGCAGCCGATCACCAGCACCGACGCCGGATGCGCCGGCAGCAGTGTGGTCATGTGGCCGAGCATCCGCTGCAAGCGCATGTCCTGCGGCTCACTCGACGCCTGAATCTTGCCGGCGTTGTGATAGTTGAGCACACCATTCGCCGTGCGGGACACCGCCATCGACGAGTTCATTCCTTCGCCATGGAAGATGATCGTCGCGTGATTCGGCAGCCAGCTCGCGGTGAAGCGACCATATGCAATCAGCATTTCCGATACTGGGGCAATCCCGACCACCACCAGCCCGGTCGCCACGACCGCTACCGCACCCCATGCCATACGACGCGCCCGCCATGCGAGCGCCCCCGAACCGACCACCACCGGCACCAGCGTAATGAGCGCGGCCACGGCGGCGAGCACAATCAGAATGCGATGCGAGCCTTGCGTGCCAAACCACGCGATGAAGCAGATGCTGGTCAGAACGGCCCCGAGGATCGCGCCCACCGTGTTGGCCGCGTACACGCCCGCCACCATGCGGCCCGGATCGCGCTGCCCGTCGGCCACCGCCGCGAGTGCCAGCGGAAAGCTCGCACCCCACAGGAGTGCCGCCGGAAGAATGGTCCACAGACAGCGCACGATGTCGATCTGGAAAGTGAGTCCCACACTGCTCGAGAGCGATGGATCAACGGGCCAGTATGGCAACGCGCTGTTGAGCGACCATGCGCCCCACGCGATCGCCGCCACCAGCAACAACTGACACCAGCCGAGTACGGCGCGCGGCGCCTTGACGGTGCCGGCCGCAAACGAACCGGCCGCGCTGCCAATTCCGAGGCCGATCAGAAACGCCGCCAGAATCAGCGAGAAGGCGTAGACGGTGCCACCGAGCACCAGTGTCAGGAGGCGCGTCCACACGACTTCGGCGCCGAGCGCGGTAAAGCCGGAGAGTGCGATCGCGACATATACCGGCCACGCGCCGGACGGAATCGCCGCTTCCGGTGGTGCCGGGGCTGGCACATCCTGACCCTGATGCGGTGTCAGCCGCGCCAGGCCCAGACCGGCGAGCGCCACCACCACATTGATTGCGACCGCGACGTACGTTGCCACGGCCGAGTCGTACACGCGCAGCAGGTAGAAGCCGGCGAGAATCGAACCGAACACCGCGCCAGCGATGTTGCCGCCATAGAAGAAGCCGAGCCAGGAGACACCCGTCGGCGTGGCCTCCACCCAGCGTGCCATCGCCGGCAGCGTGGCGCCCATGAACATGGTCGGAATGAGCAGGCAGATGGCGCAGAGCACGCCGCGCAAGAAGAGTCCCGTCATGCCAAGGCCGGCGATGGCGATATACAGCCCGCCAGCGTACGGGAGGCCAAAGAGAATCAGCAGGCCAAAGACGCCGATTCCAGCCTCGAGCTTGGCGTACACGAGGAGCGGATGCTCCCGGTTGGAAACAAACCGTGGCAAGAGAAGGGAGCCGAGACACATGCCACCCATGAAGGTGCCGAGAACCACGCCGAGCGAAATCGCCGATGAGCCAACGATAAGCTGGAGCATCTGGAACCAGACAATCTCATAAATCAGTGCTGCACAACCACTTGCGATGAACAGCAGCGGCAGGAACGGGAGAACGCGCGTGGCAATAGGAAGTGCCGGAGACGGCTCGGCAGCGGGTCGAGTCATTCGTAACCTTGTGCTCAAACGGGGTGGACCGGTCGGGGAGGGGCGAACGAACGCCGCCGGCTCTGGTGTAGAACGTACACCGGCCCCCAGAGGTTGAGCAGGACCGCCGCGACAATATGCAATTGACCGGGTCGGCCGCGAGGGTGAGATTGGCCCATCCTCATGGCAAACTGGACCCGGCGGCAACTGGTGCAGAGCGGGCTCGCGGCGTCGCTCGGTCCGTGGAGCCTGCGATCCCCCGCGCGAGCCGCGTCTGTTCCCCGAGAGCGCCTCATGGTCGATGCCGGCTGGCGCTTTCATCTGGGCCATGCCAACGACCCGGCACTCGACTTCGGCTTTGGCACCGGCGAAGGCTTCCAGAAGTCGGGCGAGTTTTTTGGCCCCGCGCGGCAGCGCTTCGATGACTCCGGCTGGCTCGCCGTGGATTTGCCCCACGATTGGGCGGTCGCCCTGCCCTTCGAGAATGCTCCTGATCTGATCGCGTCGGGCTGCAAGGCGCTCGGACGCGCCTGGCCCGCCACGAGCGTTGGCTGGTATCGCCGCGGCTTCGACCTTCCGGCCAGCGACGCCGGACGACGGATCTCGCTCGAATTCGACGGCATCTATCGCGACGCCATCGTCACCGTGAACGGGCACTTCCTCGGCCGGAGCGGCAGCGGTTACGCGCCCATTCGCTACGACATCTCCGACGTGGCCAACTTTGGTGCGCGCAACATCATTGTGGTGCGCGTCGATGCCACGGAACATGAAGGCTGGTTCTACACCGGTGCGGGGATCTATCGGCACAGCTGGCTGGTGAAGACGCATCCGGTGCATGTGCCGCAGTGGGGCACGTATGTCACCGCCGAGGTGGGGAGCGCGAGCGCTGCACTGACGATCGCGACGGCAGTGATGAACGAGAGCGACACGGCCGCCACGGTCACCGTTATATCACGCGTGCTCGACGCCGCGGGGAAAGTGGTCGCCAACGCCGTGCCCGCAACCGTGCGCGTCGGAGCCTGGCAACAACAGGTCGTGCGCCAGCGCGCGGTGGTCGCGCAGCCCGCGCTCTGGTCCCTCGAGACGCCGGTGATGCACCGCCTGATGACCGACGTTCGTGTTGGCGGCGTGCCGGTGGACAGTGTGGAGACGCCCTTTGGCATCCGGACCATTCGTGTCGATGCCGCGGACGGCATCTTTCTCAATGGCAAGCGGGTCGAGATCAAGGGCACCTGCAATCACCAGGACCACGCGGGTGTCGGCTCCGCGCTTCCGGACCGCTTGCAGTGGTACCGCATCGAACGCCTCAAGGCGATGGGCTCCAACGCGTACCGCACGTCGCATAACGCTCCCACTCCCGAGTTGCTCGACGCCTGCGATGCGCTCGGCATGCTCGTGCTCGACGAGACGCGCACGATGTCATCGAGCGTCGATGCGCTCGACGACTTCGAGAAGATGCTGCGGCGCGATCGCAATCATCCATGCGTCTTTGCCTGGTCGATCGGCAATGAAGAGCCGGAACAGAGCAACGATCGCGGCGCCCGCATCGCGACGACCATGAAGCGGATGGCGCGTCTGATCGATCCGTCGCGCCTCGTTACCGAAGCGGACAATGACTCCGGCCGCTGGGGCATGGGTGTTTCGACCGTCGTCGACATTCAGGGCTTCAACTACGGCAATGCGCAGAGGATGGACGACTTTCACACGCATCATCCGCTGCAGCCGACGATCGGCACGGAGGTCGCAAGCACCGTGTCGACGCGTGGGATCTACGCCGACGATCGCGTGCGCGGCTATCTCGCGGCGTACGACGTCACCGCGCCCTCGTGGGGTGCGCGCGCCGAAGCCTGGTGGCCAGTCTATCGCGCCCGTCCCTGGGTGGCGGGTGGCTTTGTCTGGACCGGTTTCGACTATCGCGGCGAGCCGACGCCATACGCATGGCCCTGCATCTCATCGCACTTCGGGATCATGGACACCTGCGGCTTTGCCAAGGACAATTTCTACTACTACCAGGCGTGGTGGGGCGACGCGCCGGTGCTGCACCTTTTCCCTCACTGGAACTGGCCGGGAAAAGAAGGCCAGGAAATCGAAGTCTGGGTGCACAGCAACCTCGATCGCGTCGAGTTGCTCCTCAACGGCACCAGCCTCGGCGCGCAGACGGTGCTGCGCGACACGCACCTCGCGTGGGAGGTGCCGTACGCGGCCGGGCGACTCGAAGCACGAGGATTTCGCGGCGGCACCGTCGTGCTGACCGAGGCACGGGAAACCACCGGCGAGCCCGCAGGCATCGCGCTCGTTCCTGACCGCAAGGCGCTCGTCGCCGACGGCGAGGACGTCGCGGTGATCGAGGTCCGGGTGATCGACTCGGCCGGGCGGACGGTACCCGTGGCGGGTGATCCGATCACGTTTTCCGTCGAGGGTGGCCGCCTGCTGGGCGTCGGCAACGGCGACCCCAGCAGCCACGAGTCCGACCAGGATCCCACGCGTGAAGCCTTCAACGGCCTCTGCTGCGCGCTGGTGCAGAGCGCGGCCACGCCGGGCGATATCCGGGTCACAGCGACCGCGCCGGGGCTCAAGCCCGGCGTCGTCACCCTCCCAAGCACCGGCCAGTCGACGCGCCAACGCGCATAGCGGCAACAGCTTCGGCCGACCAGGAATCGCTACGGCCCTGCGGACGGCCCATCCGCTGGCGCGGCAACGGCTTTGCTGCTTTTGGTGTCCAACCCGCAAGTGATTTCGCGACGCCCGGACCAGCCAATGCATCTGTACGGTACAAGTGATTATCCGTACGGTTCGGGAGTGTAACAATCGCGGGGGATCCCGCGTATGCAGGTTGTTCTCCGTTCAATAACGGAGTCACGCTGGTTGCCGTCCGACCCCCGGACCGGCAGAGCCCGCTAATACAACGGACACCGCTGATGCCCGTACCCCTGAAGTCGGTGATTGCCTTTACGTCGCGCATTGCAACGCGCGCGGCGCCACTCGCCTTGGCGCTTCTGCTGCTGGCCCCGGCCGTTCTGGCGGCGCAGGGCACGGAAGTTCTTCGCGGCAAGGTGACAGGCCCGGACAAGAAGCCGGTCCCCGGAGTGGCGGTAGAAATCACCGGCCTCGTGACGCAGACCGTCAGCACCGCGATCACCAACGACAAGGGCATCTACACCGCGCTCTTCACCAACGCGGAAGGCGACTACATCCTCACGGTGCGGCGCATCGGCTTTGCGCCAATCACCACGCGTGTCACGCGCACCGGCATTTCGAGCGTCCTGGCCACGGATTTTGAGCTGCAACCGATGGCGGTGGTGCTCGACTCGATCACGGCACTCGGCCGCAAGCTTGGCGGCGTCGATGGCCAGCCCTCGGTGGGCGGTGTCGAGCTCAACGCGCTGGCCAACGCGCAGTTCCTGCTCGATCCGACCGACCTCCTGGCGATGGCCCTCACCGTGCCGGGCGTCACGAGTGTCGGCGACAGCGCTTTCTCCGTGCTCGGTGCGGCGGCCACCTCCAACAACACGACGGTCGACGGCACCAAGTCCGGAGCGACGAACATTCCGCAGGACGCCATCGCGAGCGTCAAGGTGATTACCACGTCAGCCGATGTATCGCGCAGCGGCTTTGCCGGCGGCCAGACGTCGGTCATTCTCAGGACCGGCAGCGAGGTGTTCGGCTCGACGATCCGCGGCACCTTTGTCAATCCGACGCTCTCCTGGGCCGATCCGGACTATCCGCAACCGCCGGCCACGCTGGCGGATTTCAGCGGCTCGATCTCCGGACCGATCGTCAAGAAGAAGGCGCACTACATCTCGTCATGGGATCTCAACAGCCGTGCGCTCAACAGCTACACGCTGCTGAACGCCGGGCCGAACATCCTGTCGCAGTATGGCTTCACGGCGGACACCGTCAACGCGGTGGAGAACGCGCTCCGTCAGCTCAACATTCCGTTGTCGCTCAATGGCGCGCCCGACGATCAGGTGCTGACGCGCTTCAACAACACGGCGGTGATCGACTATTCGCCGAGCTCGACCACGTCGCTCAAACTGACCTGGCAGGGACAGTGGTTCGGCTATCACGGCCTCGGCCTCAGTTCGCAATCGCTGCCGACCAATACGTCCAAGAGCACGAGCACGTATCAGCAGCTCACGTTCAAGGGCTCGGGCTACGTGCACGGGCTGCTGAACGAGCTCACGGAATCGTTCAGCTACGGCAACAACACGTCGACCCCCTACTCGGGATTGCCGGGGGCCTCGGTGCGCATCGGCACGGTCTTCAGCGACGGTACGACGGGCCTCGGCAATGTGCGATTTGGCGGCGGCAGCGGCTTTTCGCAGGGGCACAACTTCTCCAGCGACCTGACGGACGAAGTGTCATGGATCACGTCCAACAGCAAGCACAAGATCAAGGTCGGTGGGGAGTTCGAATACGACTGGTCGACCAGTTATTCCGCCGGCAACCAGTTCGGCAACTATTCCTATCTGACCGTCACGGACCTGGTCAACAACACGCCGGCCTCGTTCAGCCGCACGCTGGACGCGCAGCAGCGCGACAGCAAGGGCACCACGACCTCGCTCTACGTGGGCGATGAATGGGCGCCGTCCAAGGCGCTCAATCTGCAGTACGGCTGGCGCATCG
>DATAVM010000017.1:0-22140 GCA_036267775.1 Gemmatimonadales bacterium | reverse complement strand
CGTCGTCTTTGGGCGGTCGCGAGGGATTCGTGACGGACAAGCTTGCGCAATGTGACTAAGCTCTTGCGGCGGCGCCTGGCTACGGTCGCCGCCGCAGCTGCAGTCGGAAGTGGTATCCAACATAGAGGGGGGCCCAGCTTGCTGCACCCCTTCAGCGATAGCGTTGCCTCGGAGCGTCGTGGCGGCGGAAGCGTGTTAGGCTCCGCGTGCGCCATCGGCCTGATTCTTTGCAGCGCGATCTGCGCGTGGTCGGTGTTACCTCTGGCCGCGCAAGCGGACATCGATCTTGTCCGCGGTCGCGTGACCGGAACGGACCACCAACCCATCGCGGGCGTGTCCATCACGATCACCAGCAATCTGGATCAGCGCAGAATCGTCAACACCCACCCTGACGGTCGGTTTGCTGCCGTATTTGTTGACCACGCAACGGAGTATCTGATCTCAGCGCGCAAGATTGGCTACGTTGCGTATGACGAGCGTCGGCAGACCACTGGAGCCGAACTGAATATCGACATCGTCATGACTTCTACTCCGTATCCGTTGCCACCCCTGACTACCGTTCAAGCGCGCTTTGGTGGTGGATCGTCGACCCCGCCGCCACCCCTGATCATCGGCGGTTCGGAATCGACGCTCCTGCTGAGCAACAAGTTTCTCCTCGACGGGAGCGACCTGAATGCGATGGCACAACTAGCGCCGGGAGTGTTTGCGCTCGGCGACAGCGGGTACTCGGTGATGGGAGTGGGACCGGACCAGAACAGCACGCTGCTCGATGGAATGGACTTTCAAGGAGGGACACTCCCTCCCGATGGTGTCTGTCGCGTGAACATGGCGACGACGAGTTCGGATCCATCGCGAGGACAGTTTTCCGGCGGCCAGATGACGCTTGAGGCGTGTCGCGGACATGACTTTGTGCAGGCCGGCTTGCGTGGCAGCCTCGTCGACCCGCACATCGGATGGTCCGATCCAGCGTCATCGACACTGTCCACCACCGTCGAGACGCTGAATGGATTTGTGTCCGGGCCGATCGCCAAAGGCATGTCGCACTACCGGCTATCGGTCAGCGGATCGCGCCAGAACACCAGCATGGAATCGCTGCTGAACGCCGATTCTCTGCGGCTGGCGCAATTCGGTGTGGCGCCCGACTCCGTGCGCCTACTCAACTCCACACTCGCTTCCCTCGGCATTCCCACCACGTCCGGGGCCACGCAGATGCAGCGCGAGAGTGGAACGACGCTGCTGACTCTCGATCTTGCCCCCGGCGGTCTCTCGTCCTGGCTCGTGACCCTCTACGGCACCGCCTCTCGCACGAGCGGTATTGGCGCTGGGCCCTACGGCGACGCATCGGTTTCGGGACGCATGGATGCGCACAACCTCCGGCTCATGGCGCGGCGCACCGGTCTGGTGGCCGGTATGGCCGATGAGCTGACCGCTGTTGCATCCGCTGCCGGGTCCGGAACGGCGCCGCAACTGAACGCGCCGAGCGGCACGGTGTTTCTTGGCACGAGCGCGTCCGCCAATGCGGGCGGAATCACAGCGTTCGAATTTGGCGGGGGAAGCAATTCACGATCGTCGGCCACCGATATCGTCGACCTCCGCAACGAGCTGTCTCGAAAGATCGGGAATGGTGTGCATGATCTGTCTTTTGGTCAGGAAGTGACCGCGACCTGGAACTCGTCGACGCAATCGTCCAATCTGGTCGGCTCCTTTGCATACACCTCGCTTGCCGACTTGCAGGACAGCGCGCCAGCGTTGTACCGGCGATCATTGAGCGCTGTCTCGCAACAGGTGGAGTCGTCAAGGGGCGCGCTGTGGTTCCGCGATACGTGGGTGGCGACACGGATGGTGACATTGCAAGGCGGCGTGCGACTCGATGCCAATCGGTTCGACACCGATCCCGCCTACAATCTGGTCGTCGACTCTCTGTTTGGCCGCCGAACAGATCGGCTTCCCACTGACGTGGCGCTTTCTCCCAGGCTCGGATTTGCGTGGTTGCTGCATCGGTCTTCCATCGTTATCACGGACCCGAGAACCGGCACGACAAGAACGCTGGTACAGAATGACAAGGCTGCCGTGAGCCCCACGCCTGAGCCGCGCGGCAACGTGGTGCAAGGCCTCCCCGGGCTCGTGACCCTGTTCGCAAGCGCCGGTGCCTATCGGGGAACGGTTCCCACGAATCGCATATCCGATGTCTTTGGGCGGACCGGCTTGCCTGGGGCGGTGAGAACACTGTCGTGCGTGGGTGATGCCGTTCCAGCACCTGACTGGCAGGACCCGGATGCAAATGTCTTTGATGCCTGTGCGAATGGTGGCGTAGCCAGCTACTCCGGCAATCAGTCTTCGGTCGCACTGTTGGATCCCTCATTTCGTGCGCCCGTGAGCTGGCGTGCGAACGCCGGTCTCAACGGCTTCCAGTGGCACAAGATTCAATTCGATCCGAGCGTGACGGTGGCGCGCAACGACAACGTGGAGAGTCGAGTCGACCTCAATCTCCAGCGTAACGTGGCATTCACCGTGCCCAACGAAGCGGACCGGCCGGTATTTGCTGCGCCGGACGCGATTGTACCGGAGACCGGGCAGATCGCGCCGGGTGCCGATCGGTTGAGCGACCGATTCGAGCAGGTGATCAACACAGTATCGGATCTGCATTCGTCGGCATTGCAGCTCCAGGTGAAAATCAGCGCGGGCCAGATACTGGGGGCCGCGGCTCCCAGGTTCCCGTTCAGTTTCGAGTACTCCTACAACGCATCACGAACGGAGCAACGGGGTTTTGGGGCCACTACCGCTGGAGATCCATTTGCCGTGACGACATTCAGCGGGACACAGCCAAGGCATCAGTTCGTGTTTGTGCCGGGAAGCCCGTTGGGCTCGCGCTTCTGGTGGCTCAGTGCGAGTGTACGGCTGAGTGTGCTTTCCGGCCAGGCGATCACGCCGATCGTGGCGGGAGACATCAACGGTGATGGCTTCAGCAACGACCGCGCATTCATTCCTGATCCACGCGCGGTACACGACTCACTTTTTGCCGCGGGCCTGAGACAGCTGCTCGACAACGGAACGACCTTCGCGCACTGCCTGCAAAGTCAGGTTGGCCACATCGCGGGTGCCAACAGTTGCCGCGGTCCCTGGCAGATGAAACTTGATGTCAATCTGGACTTTCGGCCGCCGAGGCAGCTGGTCATCGCCCAGCATCTGACGGCGGGCCTGCGATTCGTCAATGCAGGTGCCACCTTGCTGCGATTGCTTGGCGTAAGCAGTTCGGTCACCACGCTTTCGGCGCCCGATCCACGGTTGCTATACGTCACCGGCTTTGATCGAGCGTCCGAGACCTTTGTGTATCGCGTGAATCAGTCGTTCGGGCAGCCTCTGGCGAGTGCGGCGGGGAATCACCAATACCCGCCGTTTGAAGTGCAGTTGGTGGGCGACTACAAGATCGGTGGCGCGCCACGGAACCCCTTCCTGCGGTCTCGTGGGCTCGATCCTGAGGCGCATCCTCCCATGACCGATGACCAGATTGCTGCGGCACTCACACCGTCGACCAACGGATCGGTCGGATTCCTGATGCGGCTGGAGGACTCGCTGGGGCTTAGTTCGTCGCAACGACAGCAGATCGGCGCGATAGACTCCGCCTACCGCGTCAAGGCCGATTCGCTGCTGGCGCCGGTCGTTCGTTACGTGGCGAGCCGCGGGCGCCGGCTCACCGACGCCGATTTCCAGGAGAGGTGGCGCGCCTTTGCGACAGCAATCGATGAGGCGCAGCGAGACTCATTCGGCGCTGCGTACCGGCTGCTGTCGGCGACTCAGGTGGCTCTTTATCGAGTTCTTCTCACGCGCGCGCAATAGCGCTTGGCGGCCTCACAGTTCGCCGCTACTTCTGCTGACCACCATTGCTTGGAGCCACCACCGTGCGTCGCATGTACTTGCAGCTCAACTCGACCTGAAAGTGAGTGCTGTCTGCCGTTGCGCCAACTAGTGTGGCGGACAGAGCGGTCTCGCTCTCTTGCAGCGATACCCGCCCGGCTGCCTGAGGATTCGTGACCTTCGGATTCACCACGATATTGATGACCGGGGGGGGCGGCGGCGGGCCGCCGCCAAATGAGAGCGCGAACCGAAAATCCGGTGATCCTGTTCGAGCGGCCCTGTAGTCGCCGCCGGCCACCTGCAGCGACTGTACCTCATGGGGCCCGGCGCCCGGTTGCACGATCACGACATTGAAGACGCCGACTGTGTCAAGCCGCTCGGAGCATCTACCACCGTCGATAGTGTACGTCCCCGCGTAAGCGCCGCCCGTGATAGTTACTTTTGCGGCTACCTGTGGGGATTGTGCGGCGGCGTTTGCGACGAGCACGGTGGCAAGAAGCAGGACATGAGCAGTAGCCTTGGGGGGGTGCATGGGACTCCTCCGCTGGAAGCAACTAACCGAAGTATCTGTCTCTTCGAAAGCTATATACGTTGCGACCCAAGGCAAGCTCGAACACGGTGTTGATCCCGTAGCCCTAAGTGATTGTGACCCAACGCAGTGCGAACGCCGGGACTCGAACCCGGACGGGTTGCCCCACAGGATCCTAAGTCCTGCGCGTATACCAATTCCGCCACGTTCGCGTGCCCTCAACCTAACCCGCCCTCCATTAGCTTTACACCAGCCTGGCCCGTGCCAGATCGTTACCCTGTCGACCCAGAGGATATGCACATGCGCCAATGGATCCCCCGGGCTGGATTGGCCCTGCTCATCGCTACGACGGTCACGGCATGCGCCGACGCCCGCCTCAAGAAGCTCTCCGCCAACATCTCCAAGGACTCCGTCGCCGCCCTGATGGGCGACGCACCGCACACGTCCGCCTCCTTCTTTACCTCCGGCAAGCTCTGGGAAATCGAGTTCTTCTCCCGCGGTACCGTGCTGCCCAAGGATTCCATTGCCTGGCGCAAGATGACGCCGGTGATGTTCGTCGGGGGCAAGACCGTGATCTGGGGCTGGAGCGCGCTCGACCGCGACGCCCCCAAGGCCGGCATCGCGCTGCCGCCGGCCCAATAGCGCCCGCCGAAACACAACAGCCGCAATGCCAGAACGCCCGCCGGTCATCGTGACCGGCGGGCGTTCTCGTGCATGCGGTACTGTCGTCCGAGTCTAGCGTTCGTTCAGGCGGAGCCGCAGCAGACGGCTGAACGCGCCGTTCTTCCCGTTCGAACTCAACAGCGTCAGCGTGACCACACCATGCTGCGCCGTACCCAGAGCGCTGCGAAGATCATCTTCGCTCCGCACCGGCTTGCCTTCGACTTCGGTGATCACTTCTGGAGCACACTGGTCTTCGCGGGCGGTGCTCTCCGCGCAGATCTTCTGCTCGGCGTCCGAACCCCGCACGACCGACTTGACCAGGAGCCCATGCACGGTGGACGGCAAACCCGCTTCCGTCGCAAGATCGGTGGTGAGCGGTGCGACCGTCATACCCAGCCGGTTGCTGGTGGGTTCTGTCTTGTTGGGCGTTGTCGCGGCCGGCGGCGCGCTCGCGCTGTCGGCAGCCGCATTGACCGGTGCCAACCGCACGGTGAAGTCGCGCTTGCCACCGCGCCGCTGCACTTCGACCTTGACCTCGTCACCCGAGTTGCGGAAGCCGACCACCTGCTGCAGCTGGCCGACATACTGAATCGGCTGGCCGTCGATGGCCGTGATCATGTCACCGACCTCGAGCCCGGCGCGCTTGGCGGCCGAGCTGGCGGGGAAGGAATCGATGACCACACCGCTCACGGTCGAGAGGCCAAAGTATGCCGCGTCTTCCGGCGTGGCGGGCTGCACCATGATGCCGAGACCGGTGCGCTCCACATGACCGTTGGCCACGATCTGATCCATCACATGCCGCGCCATGTCGATCGGCACGGCAAACGCATAGCCGTTGTAGAACCCGGTGGTCGACGCGATCGCGGCGTTGATGCCGATCACTTCACCGCGCACGTTGACGAGCGGGCCGCCGGAGTTGCCGCGGTTGATCACGGCGTCGGTCTGGATGAAGTCCTGAATGACCTTGCCGCCATCGGTGTCGCCCAGGTCGAGATTGCTGCGGCCCTTGGCGGACACGATGCCCTGCGTCACCGAGAAGGTGAGGTTGTCGCCCAGCGGATTGCCAATGGCGAGGACCCATTCACCCACGCGCGTCTTTTCGGAGGAACCCAGCGCCGCCGCGGTCAGGCCGGTGGCGTCGATCTTGAGCACGCCCACGTCGGTGTCCTTGTCGGTGCCGACGATGCGCGCCGGGAAGACGCGGCCATCGAGCAAGGTCACTGTCACCTTGGTCGAGCCTTCGATCACATGGTTATTGGTGAGGATGTAGCCGTCGGTCGAGACAATGAAGCCCGAGCCGCTACCGCGTTCCATTGGTGTTTCCTGCGGTTGCTGCTGGCTGCGGCGGCGCTGCGGCTGTTGCAACTGCGGCAGCATCTGCTGCATGCCCGGCGGCAGCTGCTCGGCCATGTCCTCTTCGGTGGCCGGGCGTTCCGACTGCACAAAGACGACCGACGGCCGCACGGCTTCGACCACGGCGGCGTAGGCGTCACTCAGATCGATCAACGAACGAGCGGTGGGAATATTGGGAGCGTTGACTCTGACGATGGGAGCGTGCTCGCCGCGCTGCTGGGCAAAGCCATTGCGCGGAAAGTCGAGCAGCCCGGCAAAGAAGAGTCCGAGAATGAACGTCAGCCCGAAGAGGGCGCCCAGCTTGAGCCAATTGCGAGAGTGTGTCGACATATGTCCGTTCCGAGATGTGGTTCACGCCGTACGGGCCGGAGCGCCGACCCGTACGGCAAGTGTTTCAATAATACGTGGATGCGCCCGCAGGCGTTCCCGTTGCAGTCCTACTTCTTGTCCTCGTCGACGATTTCGTAGTCGGCTTCCACCGCGTCGTCCTTGGGCGGCGTGGCACCGGGCTCGCCTTGCGGCGGAGCCTCGGCGCCTGCTGCCGACGCGCTCTGATAGAGAGACGCGCCAGCCGCCGAGTACGCGACGTTCAATTCGTCGAGCGCCGACCGTATTTTTTCGGAGTCGCCAGTCCGGAGCGCTTCCTTCCCGGCCTCGACCGACTTGTCCAGCCGCTCCTTCACATCCGCGGCCAGGCGGTCGATCCACTCCTTGGAATCCTTCTCCACCTTGTAGACCAGGCCGTCGAGCTGGTTGCGCGTGTCGATCTCCTGACGCCGCGTCTCGTCGTCCTTGGCGTTGGCCTCGGCCTGCTTGACCATCTTGTCGATCTCCGCGTCCGACAGCCCGCTCGAGGCTTCGATGCGGATCTTCTGCTCCTTGCCGCTCGCCTTGTCCTTGGCCGAGACGTGCAGGATGCCGTTGGCGTCGATGTCGAAGGTCACCTCGACCTGCGGCATGCCGCGCGGTGCCGGCGGAATCCCCGTCAGCTGGAACTTGCCAATGGTGCGGTTGTCCTGCGCCAGTTGGCGCTCGCCCTGCAGCACATGGATCTCGACCGTGGTCTGATTGTCTTCCGCGGTGGAGAACACTTCCGACTTCTTGGTCGGAATCGTGGTGTTCCGCGGGATCAGCACCGTGGTGACACTGCCCAGCGTCTCGATGCCGAGCGACAGCGGGGTCACGTCGAGGAGGAGCACATCCTTCACCTCGCCGCCGAGCACGCCCCCCTGAATTGCCGCGCCGATCGCCACGACCTCGTCGGGATTGACCGAACGGTTGGGTTCCTTGCCAAAGAAGTCCTTGACGATCTGCTGGATCTTGGGGATGCGGGTCGAGCCACCCACCAGGATCACTTCATCGATCTCATCGGGCTTGAGGCCCGCGTCCTTGAGCGCCTGCTGCATGGGCGGAATGGTCCGCTGCATCAGGTCGTCCACCAACTGCTCGAACTTGGCGCGCGTGAGCGTCAGGTTGAGGTGCTTGGGCCCCGACTGATCCGCCGTGATGAACGGCAGATTGATGTCGGTCTGCGCCGTGCTCGACAGCTCCATCTTGGCCTTCTCGGCCGCTTCCTTGAGGCGCTGGAGCGCCATCGCGTCCTTGGAGAGATCGATCCCCTGGTCGCGCTTGAACTCGGTGACGAGCCAGTCGATCAGGCGCTGATCAAAGTCGTCGCCGCCCAGGTGCGTGTCGCCGTTGGTCGACTTGACCTCAAAGACACCCTCGGCCAGCTCGAGCACCGAGATATCGTAGGTACCGCCGCCCAGATCGAAGACGGCAATCTTCTCTTCCTTCTTCTTGTCGAGACCGTAGGCCAGTGCCGCGGCCGTCGGCTCGTTGATGATCCGCAGCACCTCGAGGCCGGCGATCTTGCCGGCGTCCTTGGTAGCCTGGCGCTGCGCGTCGTTGAAGTACGCCGGCACCGTGATGACGGCCTTTTCGACCGTAGTGCCGAGATAGTCTTCCGCGGTCTGCTTCATCTTCTGCAGGATCATCGCGGAGATCTCGGGCGGCGTGTACTTCTTGCCGGCAATCTCCACCGCGGCGAGGCCGTTCGGGCCGTTCTCGACCTTGTAGGGCACCCGCTTGGACTCTTCGGTGATCTCGTTCATGCGGCGTCCCATGAACCGCTTGATGGAGAAGACGGTCTGCTTGGGATTGGTGACCGCCTGCCGCTTGGCCACCTGACCGACGAGCCGCTCGCCGTCCTTGGTAAACGCGACGACCGAGGGCGTGGTCCGTCCCCCTTCGGCGTTCGGAATCACGACGGGATCGCCGCCTTCCATCACGGCGACTACGGAATTGGTCGTGCCAAGGTCAATACCGATGATTTTCGAAGCCATTGCGTGTTCTCCCTTTGCGTTCCCGGAATGGCCGGTTTGGCCTGGTAGGAACTGACGCGCGCGTTGTTGAGCAACGGGCGTACCGGGGAAATGCGCCGAATTGGCAGCTCAGTTGGCGGGCTGGCTCGGGATGGCAAGGGTGACGTCGGTCCGGGCGAGGGCCTCGCCGGTGAAGAGCAGGGGTTCGTTGGCCACGCGGGCCGCGGCATAGGCCAGGCAATGGCCAAAATTGAGGGACGCCGCGTGGAGGTTGGGGCCATAGCGGAGCCAGGCGTCGATGGCGGTGCCAAAATGCGCGTCGCTGAACGGGATAACGGCGATGTCGGCCTCGAGGAGCAGGCGGCCGATCAGGCCACGGGCGTCGCGGCCCAGGCGGGCGGAGATGATGACGGCGGTTTCGACCAGGGTCGGTGCGCCAATCGCTACGCGAGGGGCGGCTGCGATGGCATCGAGCAGGCCCTCGTAGCCGGGCTCTTTGAGCGCGATCGCCACCAGGGCGGAGCTGTCGAGGATCATCGGACGTTGGGCCCGTAGCCCAGGATCGCGTCGGCTTCTGGAGCGGCGAGAGACTGGCCGAGCTCTTCCTTGGGGACGAGGGGCCAGACCTCCTGCTCGAGGAACCGGCGGAGCCGGGGGCCGCGATCACCCTGTGGCCGGTGGCCGGCATGATGGCGTTGAGCGGGGCGCTCGGACGGCGCGGCGCCCATCGGGACGAGCTGTGCGATCGGAGCGCCGGCCTTGGCGATGACGACGGTCGCGCCGCGCTGAACTTCTTCCAGCAGGCGGGAGAGGTGGGTTTTGGCCGCGTGGATATTGACGAATTCTGGCATTGGTGCTCCTGTGGCTTGGTCGGTGATAGTTAGTCAGACTATCGGACTAAGTCCAGTGCTTATAACTGAGCCTTGAGCCCTTTGTCATGCTGAGCAGAGCGGAGGATCTCGCGCGCAATGCGACGTCAAGCCTGCTGTTGGCGTGTTGGACAGGAAAGCAGACCACTGGGCAGGGGGCGACCACGCCAGACCGCCCACTCGTCGGCGCGGAACTCGCGCGCGCCGCGGTCGCGAGATCGCTTACCCGGACAGAGGCGCGCTGCTCAGACACCCGCGCCTTCCTCTGGTCGGCTGCCGTGCTCGCCCGGCGATGCTCCGTGGACACCCCCCGTGGCGTGAATTGCTTGGCAGACAATGGGACGGTGCGTGCGAAGCGGCGTCAGTGCGCCATCGGGGCGGGTCGGGCGGCAGGGATCGCACTGCAGGCGCGTAGCACCACGGTCCCATTGTCACGCCAGCGCCAAGCCGCGGTCGATGCGATACCGGTCGACGAGAGCGTTGTTGAGCGCCGCGGAGTTGTCGGTCACGAAAGCCTCCGCAGCCGCTCGACCGCGGCCTCGAGTGTTTGCTGCTTCTTGCAGAAGGCAAAGCGGACGTAGCGCTTGCCGTCAGCCGATCCCGGACGATAGAACGATGAGCCGGGCACGGTGGCGACGCCGATCTTTTCGGTGAGCCATGTGGCAAATGCCACATCGTCCAAGTTGCTCAGCGCGGTAAAGTCCGCAAAGAAAAAATAGGCCCCGTCGGGTTCGGCAAAGCGGAACCCGGCCTGTCGCAACGCTTCTCCCAAAAACGCACGGCGCGTGCGATAGCCTTCGGCAAGCTCGTGGTAATAATCATCGGCAAAGCCGTAGCCCACGGCCGCTGCGTCCTGCAGAGGAGCAGGCGCCCCCACCGTCAAAAAGTCGTGGACTTTCCGGATCGCATCCGTCGCCTCAGCCGGCGCGATGGCGTATCCCAGCCGCCAGCCGGTGCACGTGAAGGTCTTGGAGAGGCTCGAAATGGTGACGGTGCGCTCCCGCATGCCGGGGAGCGTGGCGATCGGAATGTGGCGGCCGGAAAAGAGAATGTATTCGTACGGGTCGTCGGTAATCACGATGAAATTATGCTGAATGGCGAGCGCCGCGATCCGGGCGAGTTCGTCGGCTGAAAACACATGGCCGGTAGGATTGTGCGGCGAGTTGAGAACGAGCGCACGGGTGCGCGGTGTGATGGCGCGAGCCAGGGCGTCGGCGTCAAAGTGCCAGTGGGGCGGTGTCAGCGGGACAAAGACCGGCACCGCGCCGGACAGCACAGCGTCAGGTCCGTAGTTCTCGTAGAATGGCTCAAAGATGAGCACTTCATCACCTGGATTGAGCAGCGCCAGAAAAACCGAGGCCGCGGCTTCTGTGGCACCGCACGTCACCGTGATTTCCCGCTCCGGATCCACATGCATCCTGTGACGACGCTCGTACTTGGCCGCGATCGCTTCGCGGAGTTTGGCGGCGCCCCACGTGATGGCGTACTGATTGATGTCGGTGGCGATCGCGTGGGCGGCGGCGGCTTTCATCGCGTCAGGCATGGGAAAGTCCGGAAAACCCTGCGCCAGGTTGATCGCACCGTGCGTGGCCGCGAGGCGCGACATGCCGCGAATCACCGATTCGGTGAAGGTTTCCGTGCGTCGGGCGTTTGTCATGGGCGGCGAATTATACCATTTCCGGACATCGCTGCCATCGCCGCGAATTACCTTGCTAGCCGCACCCCCCAATGGTCGGAGTCGTGATGCGCCGTCTTGTCGCTCTTGTCATCCTGTGGGCCGTCAGCTCCGGCGCGGTCCTGCCGGCGCAGCTCCCGGCCGACCTCACCGTTCAGCTGCACGACATCTTCGCGTCCGGCAAGTATTACGGCGATTATTTCGGCCCCTCCCGCTGGATCGAAGGCGGCTCGGCCTACACCACGGTGGAACCGTCGTCGGCCACGGCGGCTGGCGTCGACATTGTCCGCTATGAGACCAGCACGGGAGCGCGGCGCGTGCTGGTCTCCGCGGCGCAGTTGATACCAGCCGGCGCCAGGGTGCCGCTGGAAGTCGAGGACTACAGCTGGTCGCCCGATGGCAGCAAGCTCCTGGTCTTTACCAATTCGCGGAAGGTCTGGCGGCAGAACACCCGCGGCGATTTCTGGGTCCTCGATCTCTCCAATAGCTCCCTCCAGCAGCTCGGCGGCAAGGACGCCGATCCGTCGACCTTGATGTATGCCAAGTTTTCACCGCAAGGCGATCGCGTGGCGTATGTGCGGAAGGGTGACGTGTACGTCGAGCGGTTGCGCGATCACCAGATCGTGCGCCTCACCACGGGGGCCGACTCGTTGCATGTGAGCGGAATGACCGATTGGGTGTACGAGGAAGAGTTCGACCTGCGTGACGGCTTTCGCTGGTCGCCCGACGGCGAGCGGATTGCGTTCTGGCACTTCGACATGTCGGGTGTGCGCACGTTCCTGATGATCGACAACACCGATTCGCTTTATCCGTACACCATTCCAATTCAATACCCCAAGGCTGGCACTCCCAACTCCGCTGTCTCGATTGGCGTGGTCAAGACCGACGGCGGCTCGACCACGTGGCTCAAGATCGACGGCGATGCGCGTGACAATTATCTGCCGCGGCTGCAGTGGACTGGCCCCAACGAGCTGATGGTGCAGCAGATGAACCGGCTGCAGAACATTGATCATGTGCTATTGGCCAACGCGTCCAGCGGCAGCGTGCATGGGCTTTTCGCCGAGCGGGACAGTGCGTGGCTCGACGCGCCGGAGGGGGCGCGACCGTGGATTGACGGCAATCATTTTCTCTGGGAAAGTGAACGCGACGGCTGGCGGCATGTGTATGCCATTGCGCGCAATAACGGCAGTGCGCGGCTGCTCACGCCCGGCACCTTTGATGTAACCGCGATTGCCGCGGTCGATACCGTTGGTGGATGGCTCTATTACCTGGCGTCGCCCGACAACGCGACCGAGAGCGATCTCTTTCGCGTCAAGTTGGCCGGCGCGAGCGCTCCCGAGCGCCTATCGCCATGGGAAGCGCGCGGTACGCACAGCTACAACGTGTCGCCCGACGCACACTGGGCCATTCACACCTTCTCTACCTTCGACACGCCCGCGGTCACCGACCTGGTGAGCCTGCCGGATCATCAGGTGGTGCGCACGCTGGTCGCCAACGACGCGGCGCGCCATGCGGTGGCGACGCTGGTGACACGGCCCACAGAGTTCTTCAAGGTGCCGCTGTCCGATGGCGCGACGCTCGACGGCTGGATGATTCGTCCGCGCGATTTCGATTCGACGCGCACGTACCCCGTGCTGATGTATGTGTATGGCGAACCCGCCGATCAGACCGTGGTGGACCGCTTCAGTTACGAAGCGCTCTGGTTCCATGCGCTCGCCGATCAGGGCTACATCGTGGCGAGCGTCGACAATCGCGGCACGCCGGCGGCCAAGGGGCGGGCGTGGCGCAAGGTGGTGTACGGTCAGATCGGCGTGCTATCGAGCGCCGAGCAGGCGGATGCGGTGCGGGTGCTGACGCGCACGCGGCCCTATCTCGACTCCACGCGCGTCGGGATCTGGGGATGGAGCGGCGGCGGGTCGAGCACGCTGCAGGCGCTCTTCCGCTATCCCGACGTCTATCAGATGGGAATGAGTGTGGCGCCGGTGCCCGATGAGCGGCTCTACGATACGATCTACCAGGAGCGCTACATGGGTCTGCCGACCACCAACGGCGCGGCCTACGACTCGGCCTCCGCTATCACGCACGCCGCGGGACTCGAGGGACATCTGTTGCTGGTGCACGGATCGGGTGATGACAACGTGCACTTTCAGGGATCGCAGCGGCTGCTCAATCGCCTGATTGCACTGGGGAAGCAGGTGGATTTCATGGAGTATCCCAACCGCAGCCACTGCATCTGCGAAGGCGCGGGCACCACACTGCACGTCTACACGCTCTTGTCGCGCTACCTCCTTGAGCATCTGCCGGCGGGGGGACGCCGGCAATAGCTCCCTGCAGCACAGGACGGTCCGCTGAGCGCTAGCGGTCGTCCTCGCCTGCGCCACCACCGCGGCCCGCCGGTGCGGCAGCTCGGCCCACGCCGAGGTTGTCGAAGTTGAGAATGGCGTTGAAGACCATGAAGTAGCTGCCGATCGTTTCGCCGCGATAGATCGGATTGTCGGCGAACAGGATGTAATGACCCTTTTCCGACGGCAGATCCATTACCACAGTCTGACCGGCGATGTCGGCGCCACCATCGAGCAAGCCCGAGACCAGCAGCTTGTCCTGCGACTCGAACCGCACCAGCGGGCGCGGACGCAACTCGGGCGGTGCAGTGATGTTTCCACCGCGGCCGCCGCCACCACCACCGTTGCCAGTCACCGGTGTGGTCGACACTTCGCTGCCTTCACCCAGCGGGCGGCCTTGGACCACATCGGGATCATCAGGCGTACCGCGGCCTGTGGGGCGATTGTTGCCGGCGCCAGCGCCGCGTCCCCCCCCACCGCCGCCGCCGCCGCCTCCACCACCGCCGCGTCCGCCGCCACCGCCGCCAAAGCTCTCACCGCGGTCGCTGTAGACCGCGAGATTGGCGGGGACACCGTAGAGGATTGGGCTGCCATCGTCGATTGGCGCAGTGCGAAGGAGTGAGCCGACCACGCGCGATGTGGCGGCTGGGCGAGCGAGCGTCGTGCCGCGCGCGAGATTGTTATTCAGGAAATACTCGGCGCTGCTCGTGGCCGCGACCACAACACCACCCTGGTTCACAAAGTCGCGAAGGTGCAGCAGCCCTTCGAGCTGCATGCCGGGACGGATGTCATCGGTCTGGGCGAACTTGTCGATATTCGGCATTTCCGGCGAGTTCTTCCACGGCTCCGGATTGCGATACATCGGCGTGCCGTCGAGCGCGGCCTGAGTCAGGCCGGGGCCCACGATGATCACGTCGTACCTGCCGCGCAGATCGGCGGTCTTGCCGATAAAATCAGGATCGATGTAGTCATACGGAATGGCGTAGACATCGAACGCCTGGCGCCACCAGCCTTCCGTCTGCGTGTTGCTCCAGGTGTGCAGCAGTGCGACGCGCGCGGCGCGAGCCGGGTGCATCTTGACCGATGGTGCCGCGTCGATCGCGAAGGCGCGGAGGCCGAGTGTGGTGGTTGCCTTGTCGAGATCGGCCTGGGAGACGCCCTTGATCACGAACGATCCGCGAGCGAAGTGCTGTCCCGCCGCGTCGAACGGCTCTTCCGCCATCTGGAAATCGGCATTCTTGAACTGATAGCGAAGCGTGATGAGCGTGTTGTCGGCGTTGTGATTGATGGCAAAGGTGTTGCCGGTGCCGGTAACGCCGCGGAGTGCGCGCACGGTGTCTTTCACCATGTCCATCGGCACGTCGAGGACCTTGGGGTCGGTGATGCGCACCGCCTCGACACCGAAGCCTTCGGGGAAGGTCCAGCCGGTGTCGTCGTACGGTGTCTTCTGCGGATCGTTGGGCGCCCAGTACTGATAGTCGAGCAGCGCGTCGGCGATGCGCGAGTAGGGCTGATCCATCCGGACGATATAGCTGCCGGCCGGGAATTCGCGGGTGCCCGCGACCGGAGCGGACGGTGCGGCATCGGTTGCTGCGCCGGCACCACCGCCGCCGCCACGTCCGCCGCGCCCGCGACCGCCGCCACCAGCAGCGCCGCGTCCGGCACCGGCGCCACCGGCCGCCGCAACCTGGTGGGTCGGCAACGTGGCCGTGAACGCCGCGGTCGCGCGCGAGATCTCGACATGCTGCTTCTGCAGCACGCGCAGGAGCTCGGCCTGCGATCCCAGGCGCGGATCGCTGGCCGGCAGGATGTAGGCGGCCGGGCCTTCGGTGTGCGCCTTGAGGACCGAGCGCTTGCTCTTGTCGTAGAAGTTGCGCAGGAAGTAGACGCGGTTGGTCGCGAAGTAATTCTCCGACAGAAGAATGCCGGTCATCTCGTAATTGTTGTTGTTGCGGAGCGACCAGCGGACGCGCGGCAGCGGCGGATTCTGCCGGTACCAGGTGCGGGTGGTCTCGTTGGCCGGCACCGTGCGGTCCTGCGTGTCGGCGGTGCCTTCGTTGCCAAAGGTTTCATAGAGCCGGCTGATACCGTTGTGCGTGGCCGCCATGAACATGAGGTAGCCCGGCGACCACGTGTCGAAGGTGCCAAAGGCGTAGACGCCGGGCATGCCCCAGCGCGTCATCTCGTTCACGTTGTTCCAGCCGATCATCTGCCACTCGTTGGTCAGGATCGGATCGAGCCACGCGTTGTAGGGCCCGTCGCCAATGGTGTTGTCGTAGAGGAACGGCTCGGACTCGTGCAGATCGTGCAGCACCTGCGCATCCCAGCCCAGGTAGGTGTTGAGCACGTTCTGCGAGAGCTTGAGCGTGAGGCCCATCGCGTCGCGGTTGTTGTCGTGGCCGACATAGTGGCCCCAGTAGATGAGGCCCGTGACCACATCATTCGGATGCTTCTTGCGGTACTCGTAGAGGTCGACGACACGATCGTGCCCGTCGACTTCGACGATCGGCGTGATCAGCGTGATCATGTGCTCGCGGATGTTGCGGATGTAGGGGCTCTCGTCCACGGCGAGGCGGTACGCCATCTCCATCATCGCCGTCGGCGCGCCGGCCTCATCGGAGTGGATCGTGCCGGTGATGTAGTAGACCGGTGCCGCACGCTTGGCGATCGTGTCGGCGAGCGCATCGTTCATGTGGATGGTGCGTGGATCGGCGAGCTTGGCCAGGTCCGCGCGATTGGCGTCGAGCCGTGCCATGATCTGCTCGGACGCGATCGCGACGGCGATCATCTCGCGACCCTCTTCGGTCGTGCCGATCGAGATCACCTTGACGCGCGGCGTCGACTTCTCCAGCAGTCGCATGTACTCGTAGACCTCCTTCGAGTACGGCAGCTTGCCGGGGGCGCCGGCGATATCGCCCAGCACTTTGGTCGGCGTCGGCACCGTCTTCGAGGCCGGCATGTAGTCGACGATCGGCGACAGGAAGTACGGCTCGGTCGTGTACTCCTTGATCTTCCGAGTGTACAGCGTGTCGATCGGCTGACCCGGATCGGCGCCCGGCTGGGCGTTGACCATTTCGGCCTCCGTCAGCGCACGCTCCCGGGGCGGTGCAGGCGGGCGCTGCTGCTGTTGCGCGTTGAGCAGCGCCGGAGCGGCCACGAGGGCGGCCATGAGACAGAACGGTGCCAGGCGAGCGGGACGAGTCATGAGGCGTCTCGGTTGCAGTGGGTCCAGTATTGCACAAGTCGGTGGGGGTGGTTCGCAGCGATAATATAGTGGCGGGCCGGGTTGGCGGCGGTGCCGCACTAGCTTTCCGTTTCATTCTGAGGGAGCCGCCGTTGCGCCGTGTCGTCCTCGTTGCCGCCGCCCTTGCCGCCTGCAGCGGAACGCCCCGTCCTGTCCCGGTGGCGGCCCCGCCGGCGGCGGCCGGTGACCAGACCGCGCCCCGTCTGGAACTCCGCACTGCCGTTCCCCAGCCGCAGCGTTACCTCGCTCGGCGGGCGACCGCCCCCGTCACGATCGACGGCGTGCTCGACGACGCCGACTGGCAGCAGGCGCCCTGGACGACGGACTTTGTCGATATCGAAGGAAGCATTCGACCGGCACCGCGGCTGCGCACGCGCGTCAAGATGCTCTGGGACGATTCCTGCTGGTATGTCGCGGCGGAACTCACCGAGCCTGATGTCTGGGCGACGATCACCGAGCGCGACGCGGTCATCTTTCACGACAACGACTTCGAACTGTTCATCGATCCGACCGGCACGACGCACCGCTACTTCGAAGTCGAGATCAATGCGCTCAACACGGTGTGGGATCTCTTTCTCCCCAAGCCATACCGCGACGGCGGCTCCGCCGTCAATGCCTGGAACATCGACGGTATGCGATCGGCGGTGCATGTCGACGGAACACTCGACAACCCCGCTGACCGCGATCGCGGCTGGACGGTCGAGCTCGCCATTCCCTGGCGCGCCTTTGCCGACTCGGCACGCATCGCTGTGCCGCCGCGCGAAGGCTCCTCGTGGCGGGTGAACTTCTCGCGGGTGGAGTGGGACCTCGACACCGCGGGCGGCGCGTATCGCGTGCACACCGACAGCGCCGGCAAACCAGCACATGAGCACAACTGGGTCTGGTCGCCGCAAGGTGCCGTCAACATGCATCTGCCCGAGATGTGGGGTGTGGTGCAGTTTGGCGGCGCGCGGATCACTGTCGATGCGGTGAGTGATGCGGCGCGCTGGACGCTGCGGCGCGTCTACTACGCCGAGCGGGACTACCAGGCGGCGCACGGACAGTATGCGACGAGCCTGGCGCAGCTCGATCTCGCGGCGTTACACGACGTGCAGCTCGCGGCGCGCGTCGACACGTGGGATGCGCTCCTGCCGGCGACGGCCACGCGTCCGGTGTGGCACATTCGCAGCGACGGGCGGGTGTGGCATGACTAGACCTGAGGCGTGTTGCCTTTGTCATCCTGACCGCAGCGAAGGATGACAAACAAGTCGCGCTCTAGCGCACCGCCGGCGCAATCATCGTGCTCAACAAATCCGGCCTGGTCGCATCACGCGCGAGATATGGGTAGCGGAGTCCGTCGTGATAGTGAACCGAGAACGTATTCGGTTGACTCGCGCGATCGATGTGGAAGACCATCGCGTCGGAACCGTGCACGGACGCTGTCACCGCGGCGCGCATGACTGCCGGTGAGAACTTGGCGCCGTTGACGGTGAGAATCTTCATGCCCGGCGCGAGCCCGGACTTGTCTGCCGGGTAGCCGGGCAGCACATCGATGACCGTGCCGTCGTTGCCGACGATGAGCCCCAGTCCGGCGCGCAGGCCGCCGACCGCACTGCCGACCTTTTCGGCCGACGTCTCCATTGGCGTGGGCTTGTCGCTATAGGCGAGCTTCCAGCCCGCGCCTTCCAGGCCGCCCATCGGCGGGTGCGCGGTGATCGCCTGCACGCGCGAGGCAAAGAAGGTCTTCCAGTCGTTCGGCGCGATCGCATTCAGCGTGGTGATGATATCGTCGAGCGTGTATGGCACCACGCGCACCGTGTCGCTGGTGCCGCCATGGAACTTCTTGCAGAAATCGTCGAGCGACGCCTTGCCGTTGGTCAGCCGGCGAATGGTGACGTCGGCGTCCATCCACAGCAGATCACCCTCGTCGTAGTAGTCGACTGCGCGCCGCCACGAATCCCAATCGGTGCGCGCGCTGTAGAGCAACTGCGCTTCGTCGGCCACATCCTGCAGCGGCCGCCAGTTGCGCCCCGGGCGATTGTCGAGATTGGCGGCGAGCATCGCCTGATCCTCGCGATACTGCTCCGGCGTGAAGAGCCCGGACCGCGCGGCGAGAAGCTTGCCGAGGTATTGCGTGAGTCCTTCATAGACCCAGAGCAGGTCGCCCTGCATCGGCGTGGAGTAGTCGCCGGTGGCGAGTCCCGCCGGGCGGCGATACTTGCCATTCCACGAGTGCACGAACTCGTGCGGGAGGAGGTCCGCGTTGAGCACGCGCATATCGGGATTGATGAGCATGTTGGCCGGCACACGGTCGTCGTTGGATTGATGGTGCTCCAGACCGAAATGCGCGACCTGATCGCTGAGGGTGAACAGGAAATCGAAATGCGCATAGTGATGCGCGCCAAAGAGCGCGTTCGCTTCCGTCACCAGCCGCTTGTACTGCGCGACGTTGCTGTCGGTGATGGCGAGATCGGCATCGTTGTCCGCGACCAGATTGAGCGTGTGCCTGACGCCCGACGCGGGCGTCATGTCGATCGCGCGCTGGTGGACGCCGGCCTGCACTGGCGAGTCGATCAGGTTGGTGAGCGACACGGGCGCAAACCGCAGGGTGTCGCCGGCCGCGGGCTGGGCGGTGAGTGCCGTGGCGTATCGCCAGCCTGCCGGCAAGAGCAGCGACGGCGTGACCGTGATCTGATCGGGCACCGGCGCGGAGGGATACATCACCACCTGGTTCCAGCTCAGCACCAGGAGCTCGGGACTGGCCGAGGCGCCGGAAGAGAATCCGCTGGCTTCGGGCGGCAGAAGGAAGTCGAATGCCACTGTGAGAGCTGTGACGCCGGCCGGCCCATCGCAGTGGATCGCGTACATGTTGACCAGGTCGCGCCGCCACACCAGCGGCCCCGCGGGACCGCTGATCCTGAGTCCCGCCACGTCGACCACCGGGCCGGTGGGCCCATGCTCGCCCGGAATCCATTCGGGGTAGAGCAGGGTAATCGGCCCGGGGGCGACGGCGATCGTTTCTCGCGCGTGCAGGATCTTGCGGGGCGCTTCCCGGGCGTCGACCGCAAGGGTGATGGTGTGCACGTCGGTGCCGCTCGATGGGGCCGGGGCGCATTGCGCCAGAAACGGCAGAAGCGCGAGCAGGGGCAATGCGGCGCGAGACGCTGGGCGGATCATGAGAACTCCGGGAATGGCACGGGGAGCCTTGGGCCGGTCGGCCCGCTCCAATAACCATACCGCAAAAATGGCGAACGCGCCGGGCGCCGCCTGTGACGAACCGGTGACGCCCCGATCACGGGCGGGGGCGGCCCGGCCCTGGTGCCAGCCGATATATTCCGGCAGCCATGTTTCCCTACAAGGATGACAACCCGACCTTCCTGACGCCCTTTGTGGTGGTGGCGCTGATCGCGGCGAATGTCGCGGTCTGGATTGTGTTTCAAGGCATGGGCAGTGAGCAGCGCCTGGCTGAGACCGTGTGCACGATGGGCCTGATCCCGGGCGATCTCATGCACCGGCTGCCGATCGGCCACACCTTTCCCGTGGGCAACGGCATCAACTGCGAAATCGACGGCGGCAACGCCTGGTACACGCTTTTCACGTCGATGTTCCTGCACGGTGGCTGGCTCCACATTCTCGGCAACATGTGGTTCCTCTGGCTCTTCGGCAATAATGTCGAAGATGCGATGGGGCACTGGCGTTTTGTGGTGTTCTATCTGGTGTGCGGTCTCGTGGCGGCGGGCGCGCAGATTCTGTCGGGCCCGTCGAGCGACGCCCCCATGGTGGGCGCGAGCGGCGCGATCAGTGGCGTCATGGGGGCGTATGTCGTCCTCTATCCGCGAGTGCGGGTGCACTGTATCGTCTGGCTCATCATCTTTCTCTTTCGCATCACCGTCGAGGCATGGGTGATGCTCGGCTACTGGTTCCTGCTGCAGGTCGTTGGCGCCGGCGTCGATCCGGTGGGCGGCGTGGCGGTGTGGGCGCATATTGGCGGGTTCTCTGCCGGCGCATTGCTCGTCTTCCTCTTTCGCAACCCAACGCTGCTTGCCAAACGGGACCAACTGATCGCCGCGCGTGCGTGGCAAGGATACGCCGCATGACCGATTCCGACATTCGCGCGGTGCGAGCACCGCGCGCCGACCCGCCGTACGCACCGCGCAGCGCAGCACCGCCGGCCGGGCATCTCCCGCGCAATCCCGGCACACCGCTCGATCTGGCGTGGGTGCGCGATGTGCGCGTCAACCGCAGTGCCGTCGAGCGGCGTGCCGCCACTATTCCCGCGCGCCGCTCGGTCAAGAGTGCCTGGCAGGCGGGCTGGCTCCTGCGTGCCATCACGCTGATGGACCTCACCACGCTGCAAGGCGACGATACCCCAGGCCGCGTGCGGCGTCTCTGTGCCAAGGCGCGCCAGCCGGTGCGTGCCGACATTCTCGAAGCGCTCGGCATGCGCGATGTGCCGATCCGCGTGGCCGCGGTCTGCGTCTATCACGCCTTTGTCGAGACGGCGGTCACCGCGCTCGAAGGCAGCGGCATTCCGGTCGCGGCGGTCTCGACAGGATTTCCGGCCGGACTGTCGCCAATGTCCACGCGGCTCGACGAGATCGCGGCGTCCGTGGCCGATGGCGCGGAAGAGATCGACATCGTCATTACCCGTGCACACGTGCTCACCAACAACTGGACGGCATTGTACGACGAAGTGCGTGCCTTTCGCGAAGCGGCGGGGCGCGCGCATCTCAAGGCGATTCTTGGCACGGGCGATCTGGGCACCCTCCGCGATGTGGCGCGCGCCTCGCGCGTGGCGATGATGGCGGGGGCGGACTTTATCAAGACGAGCACCGGCAAGGAAAGTGTGAACGCCACGCTGCCGGTGGGGCTTGTGATGGCGCGCGCGATTCGTGACTACAAGGAGCGGACTGGGCACTGGGTCGGTTTCAAGCCCGCCGGCGGCATTCGCACGGCCAAGCAATCGCTCGACTGGCTCGCCATGATGAAGGAAGAGCTTGGCGATCGCTGGCTCGCGCCCGATCTCTTCCGCTTTGGCGCGAGCGGCCTGCTTACCGATATCGAGCGCCAACTGGAGCATCACGTGACCGGACACTATTCCGCCGCACACCGGCATCCCCTCGTATGACCAGCGTTCGCGACGCATTCGAGTCGATGGCGTGGGGACCCGCACCGGAATCGGCAACGCAGGCGACTGAATGGCTGACGAGCCGGCAGCGCCGCTTTGGCCACTATATCAATGGCGGCTGGACGGCACCCGGCGAGACATTCGCGGTGATCAACCCCGCAACGACTGTTGAACTGGCC
>DATAVM010000016.1:0-17552 GCA_036267775.1 Gemmatimonadales bacterium | reverse complement strand
GACCTGCTCCACGCCGGGCGGCTCACCAGCGAGACCGCCGCCGCCGTGGTAGAGCGGCGGACGGCGGACGGGCGGCGCTGGATCTTCTTCGGGCCGCGGCTCGATACCCCGGCACTCGATCCGTTCGAAGGCGAACTGATGCTCGACGAGCCCGGCGTGGTGGGAATCTCTTTTGGCGATCGCGCCGCGGCGCTGGCCCATTTTCTCCGCGCCACCAGCGGGGCCGGCGCCATCATTGCGCAACTGGGACGCCGGGCGCCCGAGCTGCGGCACATGCGCCGCTGGCTCGCGCCCATTGTGCAGGAGCTTGATTCGCCGCGCCGGATGATCGCCGGATGGTTTGCGGCTTCTGCGGGTGGCGCGCTCTTTGTCTCCGACGACGGTGGCGACGTGACGCACCGGTATATCGAAGTGGGGATCGACTCATGATGCGCCCGGTCGCCGTCGTTCTGCTCAGTCTCGGCCTCGCCACATCACTGACCGCGCAACAGCGTCCGGTATCGGGAGCCACCGCGTCCAAGATGACTCCGACCGCGCGCGCGCAGGCGCAGGCCAACCTGCAGGCCCAGGCCGCGATGATCTACAGCGGGACCATCTCCTCCTCGAAGCAGGAGCTGCGCGGAGACGTCGTTCCGCTGCGCGACACGCTGCAGACCGTCGCCGGGACGGCCGCACGGGTGCTGCGCGCGAATACGGCCAAGAACGGTACCGTGGTGACCTCGTCCTCGCGCATCCTGCATGCGCAGTGCGTCGGAGTGAACGCGGTGGCAACGGCGACCTTGGCCAAGCTCACGCCGATGCGCACCAGCGCGGCTGCGGGCGACAAGATCCTCGATCGATATCGCGGGGCCGTAAGCGACATCGTGACGGCAACGGCTGCGTGTATTCCAGCAACGGCCAACTCGCTGAGCGACAAGCCGCCGCCGAATGCCGCTGTGGTGAAGTCCTCAGAGGCGTTGACCACCGCCGCCGAAAATCACGACCGGGCGTTTGATGCGCTGACCACGGGATTGGGCATTCCGGTTCTCCCCAAAGGGTACGTTCCGCCCGTCGCTCACTAGCGTTGGCGGTGTGGGATTGTTGATCCACAAATTCCACACCTGTGGAGAAGAGGCTCCAAGGCCGTAGCGCCGCCATTTGGCGGGCATGATTCTCCCACATCGGCATGAGCTAACCCGAATAAAATCAGGCACTTGCGGGTTTTTGGCGACGCCGTAGCTTGGATCAGGAACCGATGGGGCGTTTCGCGCGCTTCATCCTCTCCGATCCGGCGCCTCGGAGAGCTGTGCGAGCGAGCGGTCCGCGAGCCGTTCCGACTCGTAGCACCCACTCCGGAGCAGCGCCCCCGAGCGCATGCGACGGCGTGTGAAGCGGTCGACCAGCCTGTCTGGTCGGCCGCTTCGTCATTTCTGCCCGGTGCGGCCGAAGTCGGGTGCGAGGCGCATCAGCCAGCGATTGTCGAGCTGCCACACTCGCCGCACCGAGGTGCGCGCGTCACCCGGAAAGAGTTCGGTCGAATCGTACGCCTCAGTGATCGATGCGGTCTTGGCGCTGGCGTCGTCGGCAAAGTTGAGGATTTCCGCTTCGAGTGTCATGGGGCGTACCGGTGAGCCGAACTCGAGCTTGCCGTGATGCGAAAGCACCAGATGTTCGAGGATGAGCTGCTCATCGGGCGTGCACGGTGGCGTGGTCGCAGCGGCGATGCGGTCGCGGAGCATCATCGCTCCCATCACGACATGCCCCACCAGCCGGCCGCGCTCGGTGGTCTCGAAGACTCCCGTCTCCCAGGCATAGCTCTCCGTCTTGCCGATGTCGTGCAACAACACGCCGACGCTCACGAGTTCCTCGTCAGCATGTGCCACGTTCGCGATCGAGCGGCCAATGGCCAGCACTTCGCCAGTATGCTGCAGGAGGCCGCCGAGGGCTGCGTGATGGCCGGTGCCGGGGGCGCCGGGGCACTGTTCGTAGCGCTCGCGGAAGACCGGATCGGCGTAGAAGAGATCGACGACCGCCTTGAGGCGTGGCGCGCTCAGGCGGTTGCGGATCTCGTCGATGAATTGCCAGTACCGTTCGACCGATCCCACGCTCGGCACGAGTTCGGACAACGGCACGCTGCCTCGCGGAAGCGCGCGCACCGATACGGCGTCCAGCTGCAACGCTTCGCGGTAACTCGTGACGCGGCCGACGACCTGCACGAGCATGCCCTTGGCCAGGCCGCGAATCATGTCGTCCTTGCCCGACCAGAACGGCGCCGACTCGATGCGCCCGGTGCGATTGCCAAGGACGAGTGTGGTTCGTGGGTGGTCGCCGCCACGTGCCACCACGTCCAGGATGAGGAGCGGATGCTGGATTTCGTCGCCGGCCGCGAGTGCGGTGAGATCGATGATGAGTGTCACGGCGTGAATGGTCGAGGGTTGCGGCCCCTCGGTCAACCGCGTGCTCCGGCTGCGGGGCCCTCGACTCCGGCGGCGCGACCTTCGACTATTCACATCATGCGGCCCCTCCACATCAGGCTCATTCTGCGTGACCCCGACGGGGAGGACGCCGTACTGGTCCGGGACACCTTGCGGGCCGCCGGTCATGTGGTCGTCAACGAGGATGTGAGCGAGCTGCCCCCGGGGACAGCTCCAGCGCCGGACTTTGTGCTCACGGACGGTGCAGCGGTGCCCACCCCAGAATCGCTTGAGGCGGCTGAAGCGCGGCACATTGGTGCCGTGCTCAGGTTTACACGCGGCAACAAGCGGCAAGCCGCACTGCTGCTCGGCGTGGCGCGTTCCACGCTGCTCGCCAAGATCCGCCGGTACGGCCTGCCCCAATAGGCCGCGGCTACCACGTCACCCTCCCCAGTCGCGACAGCACCACGCGCCGCACCACCGCACCGCGCGACAACACGAGTGTTCGGTTGGACGCTCCCATCGCCAGGCCATCGGGGCCGAAGACGATCGGCGACCCCGCACCGGTGAGCTCGACGCCGTTCGCCGCGGCGCTTGCCGCGCGCCACGCGATGGTCGCGGTGGTGTCAGCCGCGGCATAGGCGGTGACGATCCACCCCGAATCGGCGAGTCTGAGTTGAGCGCTGCCGCCCACGCGGCGGGCAGCACCGCGCGCGGCGTCGACGGCCATGACGATTCGCGCGGCGGCGCTCCGGACGGCGGCGTTGTCGGCCGTCGCGGTGACGCGCGGGAGTGCGACAAGGGTCACCGCGCCAAGGAGGGCGGTGGCGGAGACGAGTTCGACGAGAGTGTATCCGTGTTGCATGGCTCGAAGGTCGAGCCGGGGCGGGCGGTGCAGCGGCGCCGATCGCCGCTGCCGGGAGCGCGGAAATGCGGCGCTATTCGACCTGGTGGCGGTCGTCGAGGAAGACGAGGGCGCGCCGGCGGGCGACGACGGCCGCGAGCGCGCGGTGGACCTCGGGGTGGATCGCCGTGCCGACCAGATCGCGCATGCGCGCCACGGCCTCGTCGGGCGTCATCTTTTCCTGGTAGGGGCGCGCGGTGGTGAGCGCGTCATAGACCTCTGCCGCGCCGAGGATTCGCGCACCCACTGGAACCGCATCGGCGGCAAGGCCATCGGGATAGCCGGTGCCGTCGGCACGCTCGTGATGGGAGCGGACGTAGGCGATCACATCGCGCAGATGCGTCAGTGGTGCCAGGATCTGGGCGCCGATGGTCACGTGCGTCTTGACGTGATCGAATTCCTCCGAGGTCAGCGGTCCGCGCTTGTTGAGCACGGTCTCGCGGATGCCGATCTTGCCGATGTCATGCAGGCGGCCGGCCGTTCGCACCAGTTCCACCTGCTCGTCGGACAGTCCCATTTCGGCGGCGATCATCGCGGAGAGATCGGCGATGCGGGCAGAGTGGCCGCGGAGAAAGGGATCCTTGGCCTCGAGTGCGTTGACCAGCGACTCGAGCGTTGCCACCGAAATCCGCTCGAGGTTACCGCGTTCGCGCCGCAGTTCCGCGCCGCGCTGGACGATCTCCTGCCGGAGCCACGCCTGGGTCTGCGCCTGCTCGATCATGTCGCGGCGGCGCGAGAGTGCCCGGCCAATGGCGCGATCAAGATCGGAGAGGTCAACCGGCTTGACCAGATAATCCATGGCGCCGCGCTGCATGCAGAGGGCGGCCGAATGGGCATCGTTGACGGCGGTGAGCATCAGAATGGCGACGTGCGGCTCGAGCGCGATCAGTTGCGTGACGAGATCGAGGCCGGAGATATCGGGAAGGCGAACATCGAGCAGCACGCAACTCAACTTGCGCCGCCGAGCTTCGGCCACGGCGTCGGCGCCGTTGAACGCGCAGACCACTTCATGGCCGATGCTCACCAGAAAGCGCTGAAGCGCGGTGCATACCGCTTCTTCGTCGTCGACCACGAGTGTGGTCACCAGCGATGCGTCTTCAGTCGTCGGCGAGTCGACCGGCATGGTGTGTATCATGCGCCGCATCCTCCAGCCAGTTTGGGTGTGCGTTTCTCAAGTTAACGTACGCCGGTCGGCGACCGGAATGCTGCTGGATACCAGCCGCGCAGTCTTTTCGCGCGTTATTATCTGCGACCACTGTCCGCCACCCCGATTTCACACCCGAGGCAACCTGTCATGACTCGTGCGCGCCTGCTGGCCGCTGCACTGCTGCTGAGCAGCAGCTCTACTGCACTCGCCGTGCCTGTCTCAAGGATCGGCGACCCCGTCCGCGATCTGCTCTCCGTATTCGGCCGGAGCGTCGCCATCGCCGGTGATTATGCCTTTGTGGGTGAGCCCAGCGCTGGCGCCACCGGCGTCCGGGGCGGCGGCAGGGAGGCTGCGGCAGCTCCGGCCGGCGTGGTCCATGTCTACCACCGCGGACCGACCGGCTGGAAGGAGACAGGCCAGCTGAGCGCCCTCTCGCCACTGGCGGGTGACGCATTCGGCATGGCCCTGGCCGCCGATGCCAGCACCCTGCTCGTCGGGCAGATCCCGCCCCGGGCTGGCGCGGCTGGACGGGGCGGCCGCGGCGCGGCCGGTCCTCAGGCCCCGGTCGACTCGGCCGCCGGCACGGTGGCAGTCTTCCGTCGCACGGCAGATGGCAAGTGGGTCGCCGCAGGAACGCTTGATCCGGGGATTTCGCGGGTGGGAATCCAGTTCGGATCGGCCGTGGCGGTGGCGGGGGACCTGGCGCTCGTGGGCGCACCCATGGCCAGCGGCGGCGGGACTGTTTTTGTCTTCCGCCAGAGCGCCGACGGCAGTTGGGCAGCAGCGGGTACGCTCGCGGGCCTGAGCGCAGCGGACAGCGATCGTTTCGGGACCGCCGTGGCGATCGATGGTGACCGGGTTGCCGTTGGCGCGCCTGGGCGCCTGGGGAAGGGCGGCGTCTTTGTTTTCCATCGGGCGCAGGACGGCGTCTGGTCGCAGGAAACCGAGCAGGTGGCGCCTCGCACGGCACCCGAGAATTCGCAGCTTGGCGCGGCGGTGGCCGTGAAGGGTGACCGCGTCATCGCCGGTGGTCCGGCGGCCAATTTTGCTGCCGCGCCGCCGCCGGTGGCGAATCCCGTGGCGGCGCCAGGCGCTGCCGCTCCTGCGCGTGGTGGTGCCGGCAATGCTGGTGGCGGTGGGCGCGGCGCACTTGCTCCGGCCGTGCAGACGGGAATGGTGGTGGTCTTCGAGCGAAGCCACGGCGGCTCGTGGCGTACGACCGCTACGCTCACGCCGTTCGACATGGCGGCTGATCGCTTTGGTGCGGCCGTCGCCACCGTTGGCGACGAGCTGTGGGTCGGGGCACCCGGCAGCGATGGCATGGGTCGGATCTATCGGCTGCGGGAAGACAAGGACGGCGACTGGAGCAGCATGACCAAGCTTGCCGTCGGGGACTCGGTCGATGCCAGCGCCCAGTTCGCCTCCTCCTTTGCGGTTTCCGGCGACGCCGCGGTGGTGGGCATGCCCGGCGATGGTGGTGGCGCGGGCACGGTCGCGTTCCTCGGCCGCTCGATCGCGGGTACCTGGAGCCTCCGTTCCACCAGTTTCCCGCCCGTGACCGATGTGTACGCCGAAGTGATCGGCAAGGAAGTCAAGTGCGTCGACGGCAAGGCGGGGAGCTTTCCGTGCAGCAATACGAGCTTGGCGGCGTTCCTGCCGATCTCCGCGATCGGCGGCAAGCGCGGCATTCATCTGAGCGGGATGTGGGGCTGGACCGATCCGCTTACCGGCAAGGACTATGCGATCGTGGGCCGCACCGACGCGGCGGCGTTCATCGATGTCAGCGATCCGGTCCATCCGCGCTACCTGGGCGATCTGCCGCGCACCAGGGGCGCGAGCATCTCTTCATGGCGCGAGATCAAGACCTACAAGAATTACGCGCTCGTCGTGTCCGACGGATCCGGCGATCATCATGGCGTGCAGATCTTTGATCTCACACATCTGCGCGGTGTCAGCGCACCGCGCCACTTTGCCGAAGACGGCCACTACGACCTTGGCAGCATCCACAACATCATCGTCGACACCGCCAGCGGCTTTGCCTTTGCGGTCGGTACCGCGTCGGGCGGCGATCGCTGCAGCGGCGGGCTGCACATGATCGATCTGCATCATCCGCTGCAACCGGTCTTTGCCGGCTGCTTTGCCGATGTGGGCACCGGTCGCACGCGCGGCGGCTACACGCACGATGGCCAGTGCGTCACCTATCACGGCCCCGACACCAGCTACACGCATCATCAACTCTGCATCGCCGCGAATGAGACGCACATCTCCATTCAGGATGTGACCGACAAGAAGAACGTGAAGGTGCTGTCGCACGTCAGCTATCCCGACGTGTCGTACGCGCACCAGGGATGGTTCACCGAAGACCAGCGCTACTGGTTCGAGGACGACGAGCTTGACGAAGGCGGCTTCCAGACCACGCCCGGGGCACAAGGCGTCGCGGGAGTCTGCCCCTGCGGCAAGTCGAAGGAAGGCACCCGCACCATGGTGTGGGACATGAGCGATCTCACCGATCCGGTGCTCGCGCTGCAGTACATCGGTCCCACGCACGCCACCGATCACAACCAGTTCGTCAAGGGAGACCGGCTCTATCAGTCGAATTACCGCGCCGGACTGCGCATCCTCGACATCACCAAGCCGACCGCGCCGCGCGAGGTCGGCTATCTCGATACCTATCCGCCGGATGACGAACCATTCGACGGCGGGACGTGGAGCAACTATCCGTTCTTCAAGAACGGCATCATCGGCGTCGCAAGCATCAACGAAGGCTTCTTCCTGGTGCGCGACCACACCCGGACGGTTCCATGATTCGCCACCCTCTTCTCGCCACGGCCGGGTCGGCCGCGCTGCTCGCGACGATCGTTGCGCACGGGAGTGCGCAGGCGCCGGCCGCATTGCTCTATGTGACCAATCAGTCGGGCGCGTCGGTGACGGTGATCGACCAGAACCGGCTGGTGGTCGACACCACGATCGATCTCACCACGCTCGGCTTTACGGCCAACGCCAAGCCGCACCATGTGACGGTCGAACCCGACGGTTCGTTCTGGTATGTCACGCTGATCGGCGACGGCAAGGTGCTCAAGTTCGATCGTGGGAATCACCTGGTCGGCCAGGTGTCGATGGAAACGCCGGGACTGGTGATGCTCGACCCCGTGCACGATTCGCTCTATGTGGGGCGCTCGATGACGGCGACCAATCCGCCGCGCTCGATGGGCGTGATCGCCCGCAAGAGCTTTACTCTCGTGGATGAGCAGGAGATCCAGATTCCTCGTCCGCACGCGCTCGCGGCCACGCGCGACGGCAAATGGGTGCACATCGGCTCCCTCGGCGAGAATCGTTTTGCGTCGGTTGAGACGGCGACCGGACATGTCCTCTTCTCACCCTTGCCGGGCGAGGTCTTTCGCTCTCTGGTGCAATTCACGGTATCACCCGATGGCAAGACGATGATCGCCGGCGGTGAGGGCTCCAACACGGTGCTGGTCTTCGACCTGACCAGGGCGCCGCCGCTCGTGCCGGTCAAGGAATTCGCCGTGGGCGCCAAGCCGTGGGATCCCGTTTTCTCGCCCGATGGCAAGCGCGCGTATTTCTCGCTCTTTGCCGGCAACAGCGTGGTCGAAGTCGATCTCGCCGCCGGCAAGGTGGTGCGGACCTTTGGCGACGGCCTGGTCAATCCATACGACATGATCATGCGGCACGACGGCAAGTATCTCTTTGTGGTCAATCAGAATCTTCCGACGCCACTCAAGCCGGGACAGAGTGCGCACGACAACATGCCCGGGATGGCGGGCACGGCGGCGCCCGCGCCGAGCAACGGCTGGCTGGCGGTGATCGACGTGAAGAGCGGCAAGGTGATCACGACACTGCCACTGGGCCGCGCACCCAGCGGCATGGGTGCGGCCGGGGCGCGATGACGCTGCGGTCCGGTGCTGCCGCCGGCGTGTTCGTCACCGCGGCGGCGGCGCTGGCGTTGGGAGCGTGGCACCACCCAGTGATGCGGCAGCGCTGGACCTTTACCGCCGACGTGATGGCAGCACCTGTGAGCGATACCGCGGGTAAACCGATGATCGCTCCGTTCCTGGGCGGCTTCGACGTGCCGCGGCCGCAGCTCGTCGACATCAACGGGGACGGCGTGCCCGAACTTTTTGTGCAGGAATGGCCCGACCGTCTCATCTACTTCGAGCGGCATGACGGCGCGTGGGCCTGGCGCACCGACAACTACCAGAACATTCCCGTCGGCGAGTGGTATCGTTTTGTGGATGTCGATGGCGACGGCGTCATCGATCTGCTGAGCGAGATGCCCGCGGGCTACATCCGGATGTGGCGCAACACCGGAACACGCACCGCCCCGCATTTTGTGGCCTTCGGCGACACCATCCGCGACATCGACGGTCGAGCGCTCGTCGCAGACCGCCAGAACATTCTCAACGCGGTCGACATCGACTGCAACGGCAAGCTCGATCTCTTCATTGGCCAGGTGCAGGGGACGGTAGATCGCTATGAACAGGCGGCGATCGGTCCCGACGGCACGCCGCGGTTCCGCCTGCTGACCACGAGCTGGGAAGGGATCTCCATTCTCGGCCCGGAGCAGTTGTTCGGCGCACCCGCGTCACGGAACGACAGCGTGCCGGCGGGACCGCGCGCCGTCGATCCGCCCGCCGCGCGGCATGGCGCCAACACACTCACCTTTGCGGATCTTACCGGCAAAGGCACGCTGGATCTGTTCTGGGGCGATTTCTTCGAGCCCGGCCTGCTCCTGATCGAAAACACCGGCACCTGCGCGGTGCCCAATCTGCAGAGCCGCCCGGTGGAGTTTCCCGCGGGCCATCCGGTGCTCACCTCCGGCTACAACGCGCCGACATTCGGCGACGTCGATGGCGATGGCCTCACCGATCTGGTGCTCGGCGTGATTGGCGGTGCCTATGGGCCGGCGCACACGTCGGTGGAGAATCTGTATCTGCTGCAACAGCGTCCCAAAGGCACGTGGACGACGGTGACCCGGCAATTCATCACGCAAATCGATGTGGGCAGTGAGGCGATTCCGGCGCTGGGCGATCTCTACGGCAGCGGCAAGCTCGACCTGTTGATCGGCAACAAGGCCGCGCCCAACGACGAGAACAGTGGCACCATCACGTGGTTCGAGAATGTCGGCACGCCGACCGCACCGGCGTTTCGCGATCGCGGCGTCCTGCCGATCCACGGCGAATTCAACTACGCGCCCACGATCGTCGATCTCGACGGCGACGGCAAGCCTGATATCGTGGTGGGGACGTGGCGGGACCGCGTCGAGTGGTATCGCAACACCGGCACGCGCGCCGCACCATCCTGGGTGCTCGCCGACAGTGCGCTGGTGATCATTCCGCGCGGCAGCAATACGGCGCCGGCTTTTGCCGACATCGATGGCGATGGCCTTCCCGATCTGATCATCGGCACCGCGTCGGGTCGGCTGCTGCTCTATCGCAATACCGGTTCGAAGACGGTGCCCCGGTTCACGCTGGTGAGCGATCGCTTTCAGGACATCAAGTTCGGGCGGCGGAGTGTACCGGTGCTGGTCGACATGGACGGCGACGGCAAGCCGGATCTGCTGCTCGGCAACGAAGACGGTGCGCTCGAGCTCTGGCGCAACGTGGGCACGGGGGGCGAATTCAAGTTCGCGCTCGACAGCGGCTTTCAGTTAAGCAGTTACGCCGACGCCGCGCCTGCCGTGGGCGATCTCCACGGCAAGGGGCATCTCGACATTCTGGTGGGCACCGGTGCGGGTGGCGTGCGCTGGTTCGAGAACGGCACGCCGCACTGATCAGCCGACGAAATCCACCACCACGCGCTCGGGGATGATCTTCGCCTCCGCCGCGCGATCGAGCAGCAGCTGCACGGCGCGGCGGCCGCGCTCGCCATAGTCGACCGTCCAGTCATTGACGTACATCCCCACGAACGTGTCGGTTCGCTCGTCGGAAATGCCGCGATTGAACTTCTTGGCGTGGTCGAGCGCGGGCCGGCGATGTTCCAGCCCGTAGACGATGCTCGCCTTGAGATCGCGGGCAACCTGCGCCATGATCGCGTCCCCAAGATCGCGGCGAATCACGTTGCCGCCCAACGGCAGCGGCAAGCCGGTTTCCGAGAGCCACCACGCTCCCAGATCCACCCAGAGCGCAAAACCGTCGTCGGCATAGGTGAGCTGGCCTTCATGGATCAGCAATCCCAGTTCCGCGTCGCCGCGCCGCACGGCGTCTTCGATCTGATCGAATGGCACGACCACAGCTTCAAAATCCGGCTGCCAGAGGCGCAGCGCGAGATAGGCCGTGGTCAATGTGCCAGGCACCGCGATCCGCCTGCCGCGTGCGGCGGTGCGAGCATCCACCGCGGGTGTGCGCCCCACGAGTCGCGGGCCGTAACCATCGCCCATGGACGAGCCGCTCGCGAGGAGCGCGTAGTCCTGGCTGAGATACGCGTAGGCGTGAATCGACACCGCGGACACATCGAGTTCCTTGCGGCGCGCGCGATGATTGAGCGACTCGATATCGGAGAGCTCGTGTTCGTACCGCAGATCGCCCGTGTCGATCTTCCGCTCGGCGAGCGCATAGAACATGAATGCGTCATCCGAGTCGGGCGAGTGGGCCACGCGAATGGTGGTCGGCATCAATGCGCTCCGTCGCCCTTGCGGTATTGCTCGAGGAAGGGACGATGCTCGTTGTATTCGGGACGGTTCTTCTTGATCTCCGCGTCGTAGTGCGCACGGAACGCCGCCCGCGCGGCCCTGGCCTGGGCGGAATCGCCTTGATACTCGGCCACCATGGCGTGCACATAGATCCCGAGGAGGTTGTCGGGGGCGACCGAGAGAATCGTGTCGCCCAGCGCCTTGGCCTCGGGAAGCATCCCCACCTGTGCCTCGAGCATCGCGGCGTGATAGCGAATGTCGACGTCGCGATCGGCGGGCGGCAGATTGGCGTACGCGCCGAGGGCCATGGGCGTGAACTGCACGACGGTCGCGGTATCGCCCTTTTCGGCAGCCTGGTTGATCCGTGCTTCGAGGCGCGTGAAGCGTTCGCGTGGCGAGAGATTGGAAATGTCGGGGGCGCGGCCCGCCGGCAGTCCGGGAGCGGCACCGGGCGCATCGGCCACACCGGTGACGGCGCCGGTATCGTTCCCGCCGCTCGTTGCGGTACCGTCGGCGCCAGCGTTGCCGGCATTCGCCATGGTCGGCACGGTGGGCGCCGAGCGCTTCTGAGCGGCGTAGATGACGCCCACCACCACGAGCACCACCAGGATGCCGGCGATCATCCACGGCGTGCGATCATTCGACGGTGATCCGGCCGCGCCACGTACGGGTGCCGCCTGACCGGTGCTCGATGCGCCGCACTTGTGGCAGAAGCGGGCGCCGGCAGAGAGCGCGGTAGCGCAGGACGCGCAGTTGCGCTGGGCGAGTGCCGCGCCGCAGTGGGCGCAGAAATTCCCGCTGGCCGCGTTGCCGCAGCGAGGACACGAGGCAGTTTCACTGGCAGTCACGGACCACTCCACGATTCGGCGAGCCCACCGGCTCGGAACGCCGAATATAGCCGGGGCCTGCTGGCGCGGGCGGTGCTCTCCCGCTACCCTTTGAGCGACTCCTTCGGTGTGCTCATGACGACTCCGTCCTCCGACACGATCGACCTGTCCAGCGCCGATCACATGGGCGACCTTGCCCGCGGCGGCACCACTTGGTCAGTCCATCTCGAAACCCGCCAGGACGGCCCCATCACGGCCGGACGGGTCCATTTTGTCGCCGGCGACGTGCGCCGCAGCTCGGCCTGGATCTTCCGCGAGTGGAGTGTGCAGGACATTCGCACCCGTTTTGCAGAGTTCTCACCGCTGGAACTGTGGCGTCTCCTGGAAAGTCTCAGCTGAAGCAGCAGGTTGTCCTCGCGCTGCTGTGTGCTCTGCCGACGGTTCTCCCAGCCCAATCGTCAGTGCCGATTACCAGCGTCACCATTGATCGCCGCAACATCTTCGACGTCAACGATTCCACGTTCTGGGCGCTGAAAATCGTCAACGCGCTGCACATCCCCACGCGGACACCGTTCATCCGCCGCGAACTGCTCTTCGCTCCGGGGCAACCCTACGACTCGGCGAGTGTGGCCGAGTCCGGGCGCAACCTCCGGCTTCTTGGCGTCTTCAGCGATGTGCGCATCGATACCGTGCGCAGTGATTCGGGGATGGCCATCAACGTGATGACGCGCGATGGCTGGAGCACGCGTCCCGATTTCCGCTTTCATTCCACCGGCGGCTCGCTGGCGTACACGTTTGCGCTCATCGAGGAAAATCTCCTGGGCACGATGACGCAGGCGCAGCTGCTCTATCAGAAGGATCCGGACCGCACCAGCAAGGTGGCGTTTTTCAACCGGCCGCGCCTGATCGATGGCAAGATCGGCACGACGCTCGAATACGCGGATCAATCGGACGGCAAGTTCTTCACCGGCCAGCTGGGACTGCCGTATTACTCGCTCTCGTCGCGCGACGAAGCGACGGTCGATTTTACCCGCCAGGATGGGCGCGTGCTCCGCTATCGCTTTGGATCGACGGTGGCCCACGACACCCTGGAGCGGCAGTATGTGCTGGGCCGCATCGACATCGGACACGCGCTGCGCGCGTCGCCGCGGGGCTATGTGCGCATCGGCCTCCTGGGCCAGATCCGCCGCGACGACTACGACTCGGCGTCCAACGCCGTCCTGCTCGGCGTGAACACGCAGACGCTCTCCGGCGCGTTTGGCGGGTACATCGAATGGCGGCATGCGCAGTACCTGCCGGTGCATGGCTACGAATCGTTCGCCCGGCAGGAAGATGTCGATCTGAGCCAGGTAGTCCGTGTTTCAGCGCTGATCGCGCCGCGCGGCCTGGGTTATGATCGCGACGGGATTGCACCAGGACTCGGCGTGCACAGTGGCCTCAGACTGCCGGGCGGATTTGCCTTTGCGGATCTCACCATCAACGGGCTGTTCCAGGCCGGCGGACTCGACTCCGGGCAAGTGCTGCTCGGCGGCACCGCGGTCTTCCTGCCCGGGCATCGCCACGAATTCCTGCTGCACGCCGAAGCGGGGGCGATTCGGAATCCCGCGCCTGGCAGCGAGTTCGATCTGGGGTTTGGTGTCGGTCCGCGGGCGTTCGTGCAGCATGCGTTTACCGGCGATCGCGAGTTTTTCACGACGGCCGAGTATCGCTATACGTTGTGGCCCGAGGCGATCAAGCTGACCGGCATTGGCGTGGCGGTCTTTGCCGACGATGGTGGCGCCTGGTGGGCGAACGACGGTCAGCGGACCGGCAGCGACTTTGGCATCGGTCTCCGGATCGGCCCGTCGCGCACGCCCGATGTCGAGGCCACGCGCATCGACTTTGCGCGGCGCATCGGGAACGACGCGCAGCCCGGCGGCTGGGTACTGATCGTTGGGAAGGGATTCGCATTCACCGCCAGCCCGCGCGGGGGGAGATAGACCAATGACCGACGCCGTTCCGCAGCACCGCACCCGGCCCGTGCTCGCGGTCATCGCGGCAATCATCGCCGTGCCGGTGCTGGTACTCGCGCTCTACACCGCAGCCGCCCTCCGTGTCGACTACTCCGCGGGTCAGCGCGCGGGGATTCTGCAGAAGTTTTCGCGCCGGGGCTGGATCTGCAAGACGTGGGAAGGCGAATTGGCGATGACCACTGTGCCGGGTGTTGCGCCGACACTGTGGGAGTTCAGCGTTCGCGACGCTGCCGCGGCCGACAATGTCAGCGCGGCGGTAGGGAAGCGGGTCGTACTTCATTATCGCGAGCACCGTGGCCTGCCCACGCGCTGCTTTGGCGAGACAGGCTACTTTGTCGACTCGGTCGCGATTGCCACGCCCTGAGCGGTCCGGGCGGCTATTTTATCTGCACGTTCACTCATTCCTGGAGTTCCGATGTTGAAGCCGGTTCTTGCGCTCCTCACCGCGGCCACCGTGGCCGGGGGTGCGCTGTTCCACGCTGAACTCAAGTCGTCGCTGCCGGCCGCCAATTCAACCGTCACGGCGCCCAAGGCGATCACTCTGACCTTCACCGAAGCCGTCACGCTGCGGCTGTCGGGCATTTCGATCTACGACGCAAAGAACACTGCCCTGGTGCAGAAACTCGTGGTGCAGGCCAAGGGTGACACGGTGGTGTGGGGCCCGGTGACCAAGCCGCTCGTCCCGGGCAAGTACACGGTGCGCTGGAAGAACGGTGCGGCGGATGACGGGCATCCGGAGAGCGGCACGTTCGTGTTCACGGTGACGAAGTAGTCGACACTCTTCTCACGAGGGAACCGGTATGTCGCGCTGGTCATTGTTGGCTGTGGGGCTGCTGCTGCCGTCGATCGCATCCGCGCAGGTTTCACTGGTGTCTTCCACTCCGGGTGCGGGCCAGACCGTGAGCGCTCCGAAACAGATCACGCTCACCTTCAGCACGGCGGTGTTTGCCGCGACCGCGAACATCTCGATCGCTGGCGCCACTGTCCATGCCGGCGGCAGCGGGATGGTTCCGACGCTGACGTTTGCCGTGCCGTCGTCGGTCGTGCTGAGTCCGGGACAGAGCTACACCGTCAATTACTACGCGGAGGAGGCGGACTCCGGCGCGGGCCACAGCGCCAAGAAATCCGCGGTCCTTCATGTGAGCGGTCAGTTCACGTTTACGACGCTGGCACTGGCGCCGCCGCAGATGACCGGCGCGTCGCCGTCCGCCAACGCGGCGTTGGGCGCGGCCCCTGCTGCAGTCTCGCTCACGTTCAATACCCCAATGAACGCTGCGCAGAGCGGCGCGACGGTCCAGTGGCAGAGCTCGGTTCACACGACCGGGAAAGCGGCGCCCGTGCCGGTGATGATGCATGTCGGTGCCATGTCGGCGAGTGGCAACAAGCTCACCGCGCCGCTCAGCGGTCCGTCGGGCCCAGGCACGTACACGGTGAGCTGGCACGCGCAGAACGCCAGCGGCAGGTCTGCCAGCGGGAGTTACTCGTTTACCGTCAAGTGATCCCCGCTCTGCGGCACGCGCTCGGCCGGCTCGCGCTCCTCGCGACGCTGGCCGGCGGCGTGACCATCGGTGGCTGCAGCGGCGCGAACGATGCGTTGCTTTCGCCGCACGGTTTTCTCGGCGCCGAGTTGCCGACCACGGTCCCCAAGCCCGATTTCACGTTTACCGATTCGCGCGGCCAGCCGTATTCGCTCGCGCAGGCGACGGCCGGCAAGGTGACGCTGTTGTTCTTTGGCTACACGCACTGCCCCGACGTGTGCCCGGTGCATCTCGCCAATCTTGCGGCGGTGCTCGCGGCCATGCCGGATTCGATTCAGAGCCAGGTCGTCGTGGTCTTCATCACGACCGATCCTGCGCGCGACACACCGGCAGTGCTCGACAGCTGGGTGAAAGGATTCGATCCGCACTTTGTCGGGTTGACCGGCTCGGACTCCGTCATCGCCGCGGCGCAACGCACGGCACAGGTGCTGCTCGCGGTCAAGGACACCACGGACAGCAAGGGGAACTACGGGGTCGGGCATGCCGCGCAGGTCATTGCCTATACGCGCGATGGCATCGGACGCGTCGAGTATCCGCCGGGCACGCGGCAGCGCGACTGGGCGCACGATCTGCCGCTGCTCGTCGCTTACGGCAACACGCCCGGCAGCTGAGCCCCGCAGCAATTACATAGACACAGCTATATTTCTCCGATGCAATGGTGGTGTTCGGCAACAGGGTTACCGTGGACGTGGAGCTGGCAGTGGTATCCCGGCGTCCATCTGCTGCTGTTGTTGCTCACCGCCGGCTGGTGGCACCTTGGCCGCCGCCAGGCGTGGGTCCGCCGCCCGTGGGGATGGTTCCTCACCGCGTGGCTTTCCCTGCTCATCGCGCTCGACTGGCCGCTCGGCAAGCTGGGCGCCGGCTATCTCGCGAGTGCCCACACGCTGCAGTTCATGCTGCTCACGCTGCTGGTCACGCCGGCGTTGATCAAGAGCATTCCCGCCGACGGTTGGCACAAACTCGCGCCGCCGGGGTCCATCGCACATCGTCGTCTGCGCCTGTTGGCGCGCGCGTTGCCGGGACTGCTGATTTACGACGTGCTTGTGGTGGCATCGCACTTCCCGCTCGTCACCGACACCGCAATGACGTCGCAACTTGGTTCGCTGGCCCTCGATCTCTCATGGCTCGTTGCGGGGCTGGCACTCTGGTGGCCGTTGCTCGCACCCGAGGAGTTTGTCTCCCTCGGCGTCTTCGGCATGATCGGCTACCTCTTTCTTGCCGGCATCGTCCCCACGATTCCGGGGATGATGATGGTGTTTTCCGACTGGCCGCTCTATCGCCTCTATGAACTCGCGCCGCGCGTCTGGCCGCACTTCACGGCCAACATGGACATCAAGCTCGCGGGTCTGAGCATGAAGGTGATTGGCGACATTGCGCTGATCATCGTGGCGGCGATCATCTTCTTCCGCCGCACGGAAGCCGATCCCGGACTCGTCAATGCCTGAGTATGCGGTCACCGTGTCGCTCACGGCCGCCGACCTGCCGCCGTCCACGGCGCAGGGCATCCTCACTGAATTCAGCGGACCGCAACGTCTCAAGCGCGCCGGCAAAGTGCTCGGCATTTCGATTCTACTCGCGGCCACGCTGATTCCGGTGCCGCTGGTGCATCTCATCGGCATCCCGCTGCTGTTGAGCGTCGGCATCTATCTCACCATTCGGCAGCTTGGTGCGGCCGCGCGCCTTTCGCCACTGCAGTTGCCGTGTCCCAAGTGCGGCGCGCCCAATCGCGTCGGCGGCGGGCTGGGTTACGCGTCCGCCGATCGACCGATGGATCGCTTGTGCGAGAGCTGCCGCCGTCCACTGGTGCTGCGGATCATCCGCACGTCGGCGTAGATCGCACGCTCTTCGGGGCCAATGGCACCGTGGTGCTACGCGCCTGCAGTGCGATCGCTGGAAACTGACCTGAGACCTGAGTCTTTTTGTCACTCTGAGCGCAGCTTGTTGTCATCCGGAGGGCAGCGAAGGATCTCGGCGCGGGCGTGACCATGGGACAGTGGTGCTGCGCGCCTGCAGTGCGATCCCTGCACCCCGACCCGCCCCGATGGCGCACTGACGCCGCTTCGCACCACCGTCCCATGGTCC
>DATAVM010000015.1:0-48214 GCA_036267775.1 Gemmatimonadales bacterium | reverse complement strand
CGAGGCGCTCAAGGGATCGCGGACACCGTTCGATCCGCGCGTGCCGGGGCTGCGGCGCCATCCTGGCGCGGTCGAATCCGCCGCCAACGTCTTCACGCTTTCCGACCACTCGCCGATTCACGCGTCGCACGTCAACTGCGAAAAAGTGCAGGACGCATACTCGCTGCGTTGTGTGCCGCAGGTCCACGGCGCATCGCGCGACGCGCTGCGTCACGCCGCCGACGTGATCACGCGCGAGATCAATGCCGTGACCGACAATCCGCTGGTCTTCCCGGACGATGACACCGTCATCTCCGCCGGCAACTTCCACGGCCAGCCGATCGCCCTGGTGATGGACTACGCCAAGATCGCGATCGCGGAGCTTGCCAACATCAGCGAGCGTCGCGTCGAACACCTGCTCGACCCGGCGGTGTCCGGCCTCCCGGCCTTTCTGGCCAGACACGGCGGCCTCAACTCGGGCCTCATGATCTCGCAATACACCGCGGCGTCACTGGTGAGCGAAAACAAGGTTCTCGCGCACCCGGCGAGCGTGGATTCGATTCCCACCAGTGCCAATCAGGAAGATCACGTCTCGATGGGCACCACAAGCGCTCGCCAATGCGCCATGATCCTGGACAACGCGCGCTGGGTGATCGCAATCGAAGTGCTGAACGCAGCCCAGGCGCTGGACTTTCATGCGCCGCTCGAACCGGGACCGGGCGTGAAAGCCGCACGCAGTGCGCTGCGCAGCGTTGTGCCGGCCCTCGACGTCGACCGCATCATGAGTGACGACCTTAACGCTGCACGCCGGCTGGTGATATCGGGTGAGTTGCGCCGAGCGACAGAAGCGGTCACGGGCCCGCTGGCCTGACCGGCCGCGACGCGATCGCTTCCCAGGCCGCATCGAGCGTCGCTTGCACATGCGCATGCCCGGGGGCCCACTCGCCACTCGCGACCTTCTCCGCCGCAAAGCTGACCAGCGCCAGCCACACCGACACCCAGAGTTCCGCGGCACCCGGACGTACGCTGCCGGCCTGCTTTCCCAGCGCCACCAACCGCGCCAGTGCTTCGTGCCACTCCGCCGCCGTCTGTCTGGAGAGGTCGTCCAGATCGGCCTGATCACGCCAGACGAGCAGGAGGCGCAGCTGTGCCGGATCGGTCTCGGCCAACACCACCCAGCGCCGTCCGAGCATTCCGAGCCGTTCACCCAGGGACTTGCCCGGCCCTTCAGCCGCGGCCTGCACCGCCGCGAGCCCGTCGCGCTGCGCTCCCTGATAGACGGCGTTGAGCAACGCCGCCTTGCTCGGGAAGTGGCGGTAGATCGTTCCCTCGGCCACCCCGGCCCGCGCGGCCAGCATCGGCGTGATCGTGGCCCGATACCCCGTGGTCGTAAACAGCTCGCGCGCCGCGGCGAGCAGGCGATTCCGGGTACTCGAAACGGCGTCGGCCATCACACCTCGGGATTATCTTCGGGCCGGGCAGGTGAACAGGAACGGCCAAGACGAAGGAAGCGGAATGAAGATGCTCGTACTGGGCGCCGGCCTGCAGGGGTCGGCATGTGCCCTCGATCTCCTCGGACAGCCCCAGGTCACGCAGGTGACCCTCGCCGACATCCATCCCGAACGGATTCCGGAGTTTCTCTCCCGCAAGCACGATCCCCGTCTGCGACCGATCGCCCTCGACGTGACCGACGAGGCGGCGGTGCTCCAGGCGATGCAGGGACACGTCGCCGTGCTCAGCGCGATTCCCTACTATTTCAACGGCACGCTCGCGCGCCTCGCCGTCCAGGCCGGCTGTCACTTTGCCGATCTCGGTGGCAATACCGAAATCGTGATGGAGCAGAAGCGGCTCGACGACCAGGCCATCGCCAAGGGGCTGTCGATCATGCCCGACTGCGGTGTCGCACCCGGCATGGTCAACATTCTTGCGGCCGAAGGGATTCGCCGTCTCGATCGCACCGATCGCGTCCGGATTTTTGTTGGTGGCCTGCCGCAACATCCCGAGCCGCCGCTCAACTATCAGATCGTCTATTCCCTCGAGGGAGCGCTCGACTACTACACCACGCCATCGTGGATTCTGCGCAACGGCAAGCGCACCACCGTCGACGCGCTGAGCGAACTCGAGCCGGTGGTCTTCCCTGAGCCCGTCGGCACGCTCGAAGCCTTCCATACCGGTGGCGGCATTTCGACAATGCCCTTCACCTGGGAAGGAAAAGTGCGCGAGATGGAATACAAGACGCTACGCTATCCCGGGCATGTGGCAATCATGAAGCCGATTCGCGACCTGGGCCTGCTCGACCTCACGCCGGTGATCGTCAAGGGCCAGCCCGTCGTGCCGCGCGACGAATTCATCGCCGTGGTGAGCCCGCAGCTCACCAAGCCGGAAGGGCGCGATCTGCTGGCGCTGCGCATCATTGTCAGCGGCGAAAAAAATGACAAGCCGCACACGTCCACCTTCGATCTGCTTGACTACTTCGATCCCGTGCATCACGTCTCCGCCATGATGCGCACCACCGGCTATTCACTGGCAATCACGGGATTGATTCAGGCGGCGGGACAGACGTTGCGTCACGGTGTCACCACGCCGGACGAAGGCATGCCGTTCGAAGGATATGTGACGGCACTGCGGCAGCGGGGAATCAACGTGAAGGACAGCGCCACTCACTGAGTGGCGACCGGCGCGACTACCAGCTCCACCCGCTCGACAGGTACCACCGCGTGGCGTGATCGGCGCGCGCCGCACTGAGCGTGAGCTGCGCGTTGCGCAACACCCGCACCGCCACGCCGCCACCCGCGCCAACCGTCCAGCCATCGAACGTGAGCTCAAATGTGTTCGCGGGACGATTGACCGGCGAGAGGCAACGATCACAGCCGAGTGAATCGCGAAAGCTGCGGCCGCCGTCGGCGAACACGAAGATGCTCACCATCGCGATACCCTTGTAGCGGACGAGCGCGTGCCGGAGCTCGGCGCCGGCGAGCAGTACGCCCTGGCCCGGATCTTCCCCCGCCGCCAGCGCGCGATCGGACTGCGGACCGCCAAGAGCGACAAATTCATCTTCCCAGGCTGGGATGGTCTGCTGCACGCCGATCGCCTGCGTGCGCGAGACACTGCGACCGCCCACGCGCGCGGTGAGCGTCGTACCGCTGTCCAGCGAAATCCAGCCCGCGCCAAGAGCGTACCCGCCGGCATACCCGTCGGCCGCGGAACCTGCGAGCACACCAGCCTGCATGAGAATGCCCTGCCGCGTGTCGTATTCGCGGTTTCGTGTATCGAAGATGAGAGCCACGCGTCCCCGCAGATCTGTCTGATCGACCGACGCAGCGCAGTCCGTTTGCCCCAGGCACGGAGCATTCACTATGGTCGCGGGGTAATACGCCGCCGCGGCAGCGGCATCCAGATCGTCACGCAAATGCTCGGCGCTGACTCGCAACGCCATGGCCAGGTGGCCCGCAATGCTGCGCGTGAGTTCGCCGCCAACGTATTGACGCGTCAACGCCTGCGGTGCGTCGGGATCCCCAAACCGCGGCGTGCGACCGGCCACAGCCTCCGCTTCCAGTCGCCAACCCGGGGCCAGCCGCGGAAAGTCGCCGCGCACGCCCGCACGCCATGCGTTGTGTACCGAGTAGCCGCCCTCGAACGCCACCGCATCGCGCAAGCTCACGCGATCATCCGCGGCACTCTGACGAAACAGCAGCACCCGCGCCACCAGCATCGCCCCATCATTTGGCGACACGGTGACATACGGAAAGTACGACAACCGCCACGGCGCGAGACTGTCGGCCGCCGCCTGCTGCGCCGTGAGCGGCATCACCGCCACGCACAGTGCGCTCCAGATCGCGGCGACAAATCCGGCCTTCAAGAAAACATCACCGCGCAGTCCTCGGTCCGTGAGCCCTTGCTGTCGCAGACGGCAAACGTCGAGGCCGTCAGCGCGGCGGCGCCATACTCGCCCTTCTTGTTCACGGCGTAATACTGCAATTGATACCTGGGCCGTCCGCGCTCGTCGATCAGCCTGGGCGGCGTCATTGCCATGACGCTCTTGAGCGTCGCGAGACACGCGTCCTTGGGCGCGAGACCGCGCCGCATATGGTCAACCGTCTGAAAACCGCCGGCCACCATGATGTTGGCTTCACCCAGGCCAGTGGACCCGGCGGAGCCGACGTCGTTATCGGTGTACTGGCCGGCGCCCACGATCCCCGAATCGCCCACGCGACCGGGGACCTTCCATGCGAGTCCGCTCGTCGTCACCACCGAGGCCATGTCGCCATTGGGCGCGAGCAGCATCATGGGACAGGTGCCCGTGGTGTGAGCCACTTTTTCGTTCGGCTTGAGATCCAGATAGTTGTCGTCCTTGCTCAGATTGGCGCGCCAGTGCAGCCACGCCTCGCGTGACGCCGGCGTGAGCATCTCTTCGATCTTGAACCCGTACTCCACTGCAAAGCGCTGCGCGTCCTGCCCCACCAGCATCACATGCGGCGTGTATTTCATGATCATCCGCACCACCTCGCTCGCTGTGCGAATGCCTTCGAGCGCTCCGACGGCGCCGGCGCGCTTGGTGGGGCCGTGCATGCACGACGCATCGATCTGGACCACGCCGTCGGCGTTGGGCAGTCCACCATAGCCGACCGACTGGTCATTGGGATCGAGCTCCTGGATCTTGACGCCTTCAATGCCGGCATCGAGCGGATCGCTCCCCTTGGTCATCAGCGAGACGGCCAGCCCCACACCCCGCAGCCCGTTGGAACTGCACACCGCCACAGGACCGCCCAGACGGCGGGTATGCACAGCGGGCGCGCCAATCCACGCCGGAACGCCCCGACCGGCATGCGGCAACGCGCTGGCTCCGGCCACCGCGCCGGCGGTGCCCAGAAAGGAACGGCGGGAGATCGGCTCATCGGCCACTGGGAGCTCCATTGGTGGGAAGACGAGGGAATGTAAGGCTATTTTCCGGCCCATGAACGCCGCCCCGCGCCCGCGTCTCGACCCCGAGATTTTCAACCTTCCTGTCGAAAAGATGCGGGCGGGCTACTACTCCGATAAGTACTTCGTTCGTGCCCAGGACGTGCTGCGCCGAGATGGGCACTCACCGCGCGTCACCGTCCAGGTCTTCGGCAAGGCTGATGCGTTTCTCGGCGGCATCGATGAGGCGATCGCCATTCTCAAGCTCTGCAGCGACGACTTCCGGCAGCTCGAGGTGCGCGCACTCTACGACGGCGACCGCATTGGTCCGTGGGAAGTCGTCCTCGAGATCACCGGCCCGTACGACCAGTTCGCCCATCTCGAAACACTCTACCTGGGCGTGCTCGCCCGGCGCACGCGTGTGGGCACGAACACGCGTCGCGTGGTCGACGCCGCACGTCCCAAGGATGTGATGTTCTTTCCGGCGCGCCACGATCACTGGCTGGTACAGACTGGTGATGGTTACGCCGCGCACATCGCCGGCGCGATCGGTGTATCCACCGACGCCCAGGCCTCGTGGTGGGGGAGCGAAGGGCTCGGCACGGTGCCGCACGGACTCATCGCTGCGTACGGCGGCGACACGATCCTTGCCGCACGCAAGTTCCTCGAACACATGCCGCCCGATATCCGCCTTGTTACCCTCGTCGATTTTGAAAACGACTGCGTCCGCACCTCGCTCGAATTGGCCGAGGCGCTCGGACCGCGACTCTATGGCGTCCGCATCGACACCAGCGAGATGCTGGTCGATCGTTCCGTGCTCCCGGAGATGGGATACATCAAGCCCACCGGCGTGACACCGCAACTGGTGCAGAACGTCCGTACCGCGCTCGATCAGGCTGGGCACTCCGCGGTTCGGATCGTGGTCTCCGGCGGCTTTACCGTGGAAAAGATTCGCGAGTTCGAGTCGTCGAGCGTGCCGGTCGACGCCTACGGCGTGGGATCGTCGCTCTTCCAGGGCCGCTTCGACTTCACCGCCGACATCGTCCTCAATCAAGGAAAGCCGTGCGCCAAGGTGGGGCGGGTCTACCGTCCCGCGCCGCGGCTGGAGCTGGTCAAATGATCTACTGGGATGTCGACACACAGGCGGACTTCATGATGGCTCGGGGCGCCCTCGCCGTGCCCGGCGCGGAAGAGATCATCGACAACCTCAAGGCGCTGACCGATCACGCGCATCGCAGTGGGGTCCGCATCATCGCCACCGCCGACGACCACGACATCGGCCACGCCGAGATCACCGACACGCCCGATTGGCAGACCACTTTCCCGCCGCACTGCATGCGTGGGACCGCGGGTCAGCTCAAGATCACGGCCACGACGCTCAAGGACCCGCTGGTGATCCAGCCGGTGCCGCTCGATCGCGCCGCCGTGGTCGCCACCATCACGGCGCACCAGGGCGACATTCTGCTCAACAAGCCCGGCACCGACGTCTTCCGCTGGAATCCCAACGCGGCCACCGTGCTCGACACACTCGCCCCCGAACGCGTCGTGGTGTACGGCGTCGCGACGGATTTCTGCACGCGTGCCGCGGTCGAAGGCATCGCACGCCATCGGCCCGCGGCCGAGATCGTGGTGGTCGTCGACGCCATCCGTGGCATCGACGCTGCCGCGAGCGACGCGCTCATTGCCAGCTGGCGCAACGCAGGTCATGTGATCGCTCGTACGGCGGATCTCGTCGCGTGACGCTGTCCGGTCGCTACTGGATTCCCGGGCCGGTCGAAGTCGATCCCGCCGTTGCCGAGGCAATGCTGCGGCCGATGATGGGCCATCGCGGCGCCGAAGCGCACGAACTCGTGACCCGGCTGCAACCCGGACTGCAAGCGATCTTTGGCACCACGCGCCCCGTGATGCTGGTGACGGGTTCGGCCACCGCGATGATCGAAGCGGCGATTCGCAGTGGCGTGCGCGAACGGGCCCTCTGTGTGGTGAGCGGATTGTTCGGCGAGCGAATGGCAAAGATCGTGGAGCAGTGCGGCAAGGAAGCGATCCGCCTGCATGTGCCGACCGGCGCGGTCCTCGAGCCTGAGCTGCTCGACGAGCTTGGCTCCGGGCCGGAAGTCGACGCCGTCACGCTGGTCCATTCGGAGACCTCGACTGGTGCGCTTGCCCCGATCGAGGCGCTGCTCGCCCGTTTCCGCCGGATGGAGGACGTCATCACCATCGTCGATGGCGTCTCGTCGGTCGGCGGCATGGCGATCGAGACCGATCGCTGGGGCGCGGATTGTTATCTCACTGGCTCGCAGAAGGCGCTCGGCTTGCCGCCTGGGCTCGCCTTTGGTGTGGCGAGCGAGCGCCTGCTCGATCGCGCTCGCGATGCGGACGCGCCCGGTTTCTATCTCGATATTGCAGCGCTGCACCAGAGCGCGGTTGAGGGAGCATTCCCGCAGACGCCGGCACTTCCCATCGTCTACGCGCTCGACGCGCAACTCACGCGAATCGCCGCGGAAGGCCTTCCTGCGCGCTTTGCCCGGCATCGCGCCATGCGCGAGCGCGTGGAGGCGTGGGTCGCAAGCCACGGTCGCTGCGGCATCTACGCGCCCGCCGGCCGGCGCGCCGACACCGTCACCGCGCTGACACTCGCGCCCGAACGCTCGGCGCTTGTCATCGCGCGCGATCTCGCCGCGCGTGGCTGGCAGGTCGCCACCGGCATCGAGGCCGACTACGACCGCGTGCTGCGCATCGGCCACATGGGCGATCTCGTCCCCGAGCAGCTTGATCCGCTTTTCGCAATCCTCGAACCGCTGCTGTAGTTCTCCGCCGGTGCACGACGCGCCGCGTTGCGAGCCTTAACGCGATCCGTACCATCCCGTCCCTGCAATGTGCGTGAGGCGAACAATGCCTCGTCGAGAACAACATCACTCATGATTGCCGAGGGCACCCCAATGCATCGCATCCGATTTCTGGCCGCAAGCCTTGTTGTCATCGCCGCTGCGTGCAGTGGCAACGACAGTGGCACCACTCCAGTCGTCACCGGCACTGACGACGCGCTCATCACGTCCGATCTCGCGAACGTCGCCGCGGACGGCGTTGCCGAGGATGTTGACGTCATGACCGGCATGGATGGCAGCGTCGGCAACATCTCCGCGTCCATGGCCGCACCGGCCGGCGCCTTTGCGTCGCTGGGACGCAGCAACAATTTCCGTCCCGGTCTGACCGGCTGCACCTTTGCCAACGGTTCCTTCACCTGTCCCGCGGTTACCAGGAACGGTCTCACCGCCACGCGAACGATCACATTCTTTGACGCAACCGGTGCGACGCAGTCGGCGTACGACTCGCTTCTCACTGCGTCGATCCATCTCGTCGCCGATCTGAGCGGCAGCGTGACGCGCGGCAACTGGACCGCCGACGTGTCGCGTCACCGCGATCTGACCTTCACCGGTCTCGCCGGCGACGAGACCACCCGCACGGTGGACGGCACCGGCAGCGAGACCAACAGCGACTCCCGCGTCACCCGTCGCGACAGCACGCGCACGTACACCGTGACCGGTGCCAGTGTGATCACCGGCGTGGTGCTGCCGGTCAAGAGCAACGGCGGGAACGGCTTCCCCACGGCGGGCACGATCACCCGCACGTACACGATCACCGTCACGTCGGGACCGGATTCCGGCCGCACCGTGACCCGCACTGTCACGATCACGTTCGATGGCACGTCGAACGCCGTGGCCAGCATCAACGGCAGTCAGTTCACGATCGACTGCGTCGCGCACACGGCCACACCGCGCGGCTAGACCGCAACACGCTGGATCATCACCGCGAGGGCGGTCCCGGTTGCCGGGGCCGCCCTCGCTGGCTTGAGGCGCATTTCTCTCTTCTCCCTCGGCGGATCCCCTGCGATATTGGCGACATGGATTCCGCGAACTCCGTTTACGATCCTGGGCAGGTCGAGGCCAAGTGGCAGGCGCGCTGGCGCGAACGGCGCACCAATGAGCCCGATCTCGACCACACGCCTCGCCCATTCTACAACCTGATGATGTTCCCTTATCCGTCCGCCGAAGGGTTGCATGTCGGCAATCTCTTCGCGTTCACGGGCGGCGATGTGTTCGGCCGCTTCAAGCGGCTGCAGGGTTGGAACGTCTTCGAGCCGATCGGCTTTGACGCCTTCGGAATCCACTCGGAGAATTTCGCACTCAAGATGGGGATTCACCCGGCGGAGCTGATCCCGCGCAACATCGCCAACTTCACGCGCCAGCTGACGCGCATGGGTGGGATGTTCGCGTGGGAGCACGTCCTCTCCACCACCGATCCCGCGTACTACAAGTGGACCCAGTGGATCTTTGTCCAGCTCTTCAAGCGCGGCCTGGCTTACAAGAAGAAGGGGCTCGTCAACTGGTGCCCCACTGACAAGACTGTGCTCGCCAACGAGCAGGTCATTGCCGGAGCCTGCGAGCGTTGTGGCTCGCTGGTCGAGCAGCGCGTCCTCGAGCAGTGGTACTTCCGGATCACCGAATACGCGGCGCGTCTCCTTGCCAATCTGGACGACAAGAGCAAGATGGACTGGTCGGAGACCACCGCCGTTGCGCAGCGCAACTGGATCGGCCGCTCGGAGGGCGCGGAAGTGCGCTTTGCCGTCGCCGAAAATCCGGATGTCACCATCGCGGTCTACACCACGCGCCCCGACACGCTCTTTGGCGCGACGTTCATGGTGCTCGCGCCCGAGCATCCGCTGGTCATCGCGCTCACCGCGCCGGATCAGCGAGTTGCAGTCGACGCCTACCGCGCCGCGGCAGCCGCACAGGATCTGGTCTCGCGCAAGGTGGGTGACAAGGAGAAGACCGGCGTTCCGCTCGGAGCTGCTGCCATCAACCCCGCTACCGGCCAGCCGATTCCCATCTGGATTGCCGACTACGTGCTCATGGAATACGGCACCGGCGCCATCATGGCAGTCCCGGCGCACGATGAACGCGACTTTGCGTTTGCCACGCGATTCGGTCTGCCCATTCGCCGCGTCGTCGCCGGACCGGGCGAAGCAGCAGACACACCGGTCACCGATCCGTTTGTCGATGTAGACCAAGGCCGGATGGTCAATTCGGGCGACTTTGACGGGATGGTTCCGCTCGAAGCCAAGCGCGCCATCACGCGCTGGCTCGAGCTCGCCGGCACCGGTCACGGCACCACGCAGTACCGCCTCTACGACTGGTGCATCTCGCGGCAGCGCTACTGGGGGCCGCCGATTCCCATTGTCTACTGCGAGAGTTGCGGCGCGGTGCCGGTCCCTGAGGATCAGCTGCCCGTGCTGCTGCCGCCGCTCGAAGACATCCGCCCCGACGACTCCGGCATATCGCCGCTCGCTCGCGACGAGCAGTGGTACTACGTCGACTGTCCAGAATGCGGCAAGCGCGCCCGTCGCGAGACCGATGTCTCCGACACCTTCCTCGACTCGGCCTGGTATTTCCTGCGCTATCCGAGCACCGATATCGACGAGCATCCGTTTGACGCCGAGCGGACGCGCCGCTGGCTGCCGGTATCGAGCTACATCGGCGGCAATGAGCATGCGGTGCTGCACCTGCTTTACTCGCGCTTTGTCACCATGGCGCTGCACGACGCAGGCTTTCTTGCCTTCGAGGAGCCGTTTCGTCAGTTCCGCGCGCATGGGCTGATTGTGAAGGACGGCACCAAGATGTCCAAGTCGCGCGGCAACGTCGTCGTCCCCGACGAGTATATCAACCGCTGGGGCGCCGACACCTTCCGCACGTACCTGATGTTTCTTGGTCCATTCCAGGAAGGCGGCGATTTCCGCGACGCCGGCATCAGCGGTCCACGACGTTTCCTCGACAAGATCTGGGACTTGGTAAGCGCCGCAACACCGGGCAACGTTCCGGCCGGTGTGGTCACCAAGTGGCATCAGACCAAGCAGCGCGTCACCGCCGAGCTGGAGCTGCTCCACTACAACACCGCGATCGCGGCACTCATGGAGCTGGTCAACACCGTGCGCGACGCCGACTGCACCGACCGTGCGGTCGTGAGCGAACTCGTGCAGATGACGGCACCGTTCGCGCCGCACTTTGCCGAAGAGTGCTGGGAGCGGCTCGGACATTCGGAAAGCGTGTTCGATTCGCACTGGCCGTCGTTCGACGCGGCACTCACGGTCGAGAGCGCAGTAACCGTGGCGGTGCAGGTGAACGGCAAGACGCGCGGCACGGTGACGGTCGACCGTGATGCGACGGAAGCCGTAGTGCGCGCGGCCGCGGAGGCCGACGAGGCAGTGCGGCGTCACCTGGCCAGCAAGACCATCCGCAAGGTGGTCTACGTGCCGCAGCGCCTCGTCAACTTCGTGGTGTCTGATTGAGCGAGGCGCCAGTACCGCTGTCGTGGGATGAATTCCAACGCGTCGACATTCGAGTCGGACGCGTCCTGTCTGCCGTGGCTAATCTCAAAGCGATCAAGCCGGCCTATCACCTCCGCGTCGATTTCGGCGCGGAGATCGGTGTGCGCGATTCGAGTGCACAACTCACCGTGCACTATCAGCCCGAGGAGTTGATCGGCCGGCTCGTCGTTGCGGTCGTCAATTTCCCGCCCAAGCGCATTGCCGGCGTCAAGAGCGAAGTCCTCGTCCTCGGCGTCCCCGATCAGGCAGGAGCTGTTGTGCTCCTGCACCCTTCAATCGACGTACCCCTCGGCGGACGCCTCTTCTAGCTGGCCGCTACTTGTGCAGCGTGTCGGCTGATCTGTGCAGCGGGTCGACCGGTTTGTGCAGTGTGTCGGTCCCGCGCTCGATTCGTCGCTTCAAACGATCAAGATCGATCCTGAGCCCCGGACGCATCATGCTGACGACAAGGCGCATCCCGGTGCTCCCGCGGGTCGCGGAATCCACCAGGCCGAGTGTGCTGAGCACGACAGTCGAATCCCCGCGCTCGCTCAGGGAATCGCGCCGCTCGATGATCTCCAGACCCGAGCCCCCGATAAACTGCCGGCTGACCAGCAGGTGCTCCGGCACCACCTCCTGAACCACCCATATCTGCGCGCTGGCATTCAGAAGCGCCGGGGGCCGCACGGTGTCGCCCGCCTGCAGGCCCCCGGAGTGGTGCGGCTGGGACTGATTGCGCGGAAAATCAGAGCGCCAAGTCGAGAAGGAGTCGATGGTGGCGAGCGAAGCCCATACTCGGCTCGCCGGCGCATGGATCGCCACCACCGGGGGACCGCCGCCAGCCACCTTGCGGGCAGCGCTCCAGCAGCCAAACCCCAACGCGAGAACCACGATCCAGCCGATGGCGATCCATTTCCACATTGGAGCCCCAGGGATGACAGGAAGAAGCAGAAGGTAACGTCCTTGCGACGCTGACCGGGTCCGTGGCATCTATACTGGTGCCATGACCAGAGCGCTGACGATGGATGGGCTTTCACTTCCCGAAGCCGACGCGATAATCGCCCGGGCCCGACAGGGAGATCCGGTCGCGCTCGAGGCGCTCTACCGCGCCTACAGCACGCCGGTCTACCGGCTTGCCCGGCGGATCTGCCGCACCACCGAGGATGCCGAAGACGTCCTCCAGGAGACCTTCTTCGAGGTATGTCGTAGTATTCGCAACTACCGCGGAGAAGGCTCGATCTGGGGCTGGATTCGTACCGTTGCGTCGAGCAAGGCGTTGATGCGTCTCCGCCGGAACAAGTACCGCGACGCCGATGACCTGGATGACGAGCTGGCGCCGGCCCGGCCAGCTTCCACCGCGCTCAGGATGGACCTGGAAGCGGCACTGGAGCGGCTGTCCGACACCTCGCGCGCCGTGGTCTGGCTGCACGATGTCGAGGGCTATACCCACGAAGAGATCGCCCAGCAGATGGGCAAGACGGTGAGCTTCTCCAAGTCCCAGCTGGCCCGGGCGCATGCACGCCTGCGTGGCTGGCTCGGTGAGGAGGTGCTCGCATGACCGCCGCCCACCTCACCATGGAGCAGTTGCTCGCGGTGCGCGACGGCGACCGGAGCGAAGCCGCGTACGCCGAGGCCCATGTCCATATCGCCGGCTGTGGAGTGTGTCAGCGGGAGATCGAGCGGCTGCACCAACGGACCGCACGTCTCAAGGCGCTGCCCATGCTCATGCCCGTGCGCGACGAGTTCCCCGTGGTGCGTGCGCGGCTCGTCAACGCACGGCGACACCGCCGTCAGCGTTTCGTGGCCGTGGCCGGGCTCGGGCTCGCCGCTTCGCTGGTCGTCGCACTGGTAGGCCGTGATTTGATCCGGCCCTCCCGCCTGGCGGCCGAGCAACAGCTGCAGGAAGAGAAGACCCGCTCGCAGCAGCTCGAGCAGACCCTGCATCAGTTCCACCCCGATCAGCGGGTCGTGGACGGTCGTACCGTGGCGGTGGTGCTGCGGCTCGAAGGCGAGATCGCTCGCCTCGATGCGCAGTTGAACGACGTGGTGATTCTCGATCAGCATGCGCGCGTCCAGCGCGAACTCGCGCTCTGGCGCCAGCGGGTGGGACTCATGAACGCCCTGGTGGATGTGCATCTCACCAAGGCCAGCAAAGTGGACCTCTGAGCGGTCCCGAAGGAGTGAGCATGTCACGTCAACTCGGAATTCTTCTGATCGGTCTCTCGCTTGGCGTGGCGGCTCCGGCCGCGGCTCAGGGCACGGAGATCATCATCCGCCGTCCGGGCCAGAAGGATCAGGTCATCGAAGTCGACACGGCGCGGGCCCGGGAGGAGCTGAGCAAGGTCACCCGCCAGCTCGGCCTCGGCGACATGTCGGCGGCACTGGAAAGGGGAATGGGCGCGTGGCAGAACATGATGCCCGCCATGAAGCTCACGCTCAATGGTCTGGCGCTCGATTCCATGGCGCGGACAGTCACCCTCGGTGCCAACACAATGGCCGACGAGATGCCGACGGTGATCCAGTTCGGGATGCCGTCCATGGGCGCCCGCCCGATCATCGGCGTGGTGGTGGATGTCGAGCCGCGTGAGTCGGACAAGTACGGCGCCTACGTCACGAGCGTCACGCCTGGTGGTCCCGCCGATCATGCCGGCATCCAGGCCGGCGATATCATCACCAAGATCGATGGCAAGTCGCTCACCGCGCGCGATAATCGCGCCTACAGCGATGACGTATCGGTGCCCGGCCTGCGCCTGGTCGAGATTGCCGCCAAACTCGACGCTGGCAAGAGTGTCGACATTGAACTCAGGCGGGGCACGAATACCCGCAACGTCAAAGTGACGCCGGTCGAAGACAACAATGCCGTCGTCGCGATGGGCGCTCCCGCGGCGCCGCGCGCGGCCAGCGCCGTGGGCGGTCGTCTCATGGCACCTTCTGCAGTGCCCGGCTTCTCGATGTTCCAGGACAACGGGGGCGACGGACCGGAAATGCTCTTTGCGCCGCGCGGAGAAGCCGGCTCGTTCTCGATCTCCTTCGACGGCCCGCTCAGCAACCTCGAACTCGCTCCGCTCAACGACAAGCTCGGTGCCTATTTCGGCACCAGCGAAGGCGTGCTGGTCGTCAACACCGGCTCGCCGATGGTCACTGCCGATTCGATTCGGATGACGGTCCGTGACGGCGACACCGTCAACGCCGTCGGGCATGCGCGCCTGAGCCGTCGGGCTGTACCCGCCGCAACCACGCTCGGCCTCGAGCCGGGCGACGTGGTGGTCTCGGTCGACGGTCGCAAGGTCACGACGCCGTCGCAGCTGATGCGGGTGCTCTCCACGTACGACCGCGGCGAGGAATTCAAGCTGCAGATCATGCGACAGAAGCGCGCCGAGACGCTGACCAGCAAGCTGCCCTGAGATTCGCCTCTCCCGGCAGTGCGAAAGGGGCATCGGATCTGATCCGGTGCCCCTTTCGTCGCTAATCGCTATTCTTGATCCATGCCGCGCCGTCTCCAGCTCTTTCTCCGCGCTCTGACACTCCGCTGCCCCAACTGCGGCAAGCGCGGGCTCTTTCGTCACTGGCTCGCCATGCGCGAGGCGTGCCCCAATTGCGGCCTGTCGCTCGCGACAGGAAATCGCGTCGGCGCCTACCTGCTCAATCTGGTGGCCGCCGAGCTGGTGCTGATGGCGGCGATCGTGGTCATTGTGCTGCGGAGCTGGCCACATCCGCCGTGGGATCTGCTGCAGTACCTGGCACCGGCGCTGATGGTCATTGCGCCGCTCCTGCTCTATCCATTTTCCAAGATGGTCTTCGTGGCGATCGACCTTGCCATGTACCCGCGCGCCCTTCCCGATGCCGCTGCGCACGGCATCAACGAGCCACCGGCCTGACCTCTTGCCATTGCCGCCACGCAACGGCCGCGATCGCGTAGCCGACCACCGCACCAACCGTCACGTCGCTGAGAAAATGTGCCTGCGCCAGCAGGCGTGTGATTGCGCAACCCGCGGCCAGCGCCAGCCAGACCGGCCACGCCCTGGGATACAATCGGCAAAGAATCCACGCCGCGCTGAACGCGACGACCGCCTCACTGCTCGGCAAACCAAAGTCCGTGCTGCTCATCGGTCGGTCGCTAAAGGATCGAAAGACGTATGCCCCGTGATGGAGCCCCGGACGCTCTCGGCGAATCAGGAGCTTGAGCACTTCATCGATCGCGCCGCCGACGGTGGGCACGAGCGCCAGCAACAGCGCGCTGCGTCGACCGCCATTTGCGAGCCAGAGCGCTACTGCAGCCGCCAGCCAGAAAGGAAGGAATCCCATCGTCCGCAGCATCCGGCCCAGGCCATGATCGTAGACGGCGGGATCCGCGACGTGCGTCCACACCCAGCTGTCCAGCAGAAGGGCGGCCACGATGGCGATGGCAGCGACAACAAGAAATCGGCTGGCGGAGCGCATGCCGGGAATCTACTCCGCCGGCTGCATATTCCGGGATGCGATACATCGTAGGCTGTCTCGCCGCAGGACTCATGTTTCCCGGGGCACTCGCAGCCCAGGACATCCCGCCGTACGTCCCGGTCAATCCGGTGCTGGCGTCTCGCAGTCCACTCTACGCGCAGCCGTATCTGCCAACCCGAAGCGGCTGGCACCTGCGCGCAGTGATGGACTACAGCAACGCGGTAGAAGTCGACGAAAGCCCCGACACGCGCTTCTACACCTTTGACGCCGAAGTGCTCGAGACCGACTTCTGGCTCACGCACGATCTCTCGTCCCACGCATTCGTCATCGGCGATCTCCCGCTTCGCGGCGGCTACAACGGCTTTCTCGACGGCTTCCTCAACTGGTATCACAAGGTGATCGGCTTGCCGGTGCCCGCGCGTGAAACCGACCCGCACAACACCTTCATCTGGAATTTCACGCTGCCCGGCCCAACGAACATTACGCGCAGTGCGCCAAGGACCTTCCTTGGCGATGCGCGTGTCGGCGGTGGTCTGCGCTTTGGCGGCCTCGAACTGCTCGGCATGGTGACGCTGCCCACAACGACGACGGGCGAAGATGGCTGGGGCCGGAAAGTGGTGTCGTCATCACTCGCGGCAAGCGGCGAATTGCTCCACACATCGCGCTGGTTGGTCGATGCCGAAGTGACGGCCGGCTGGACGCCGACAACTGGCGCGCTGGCCGCGTATCAGCGGTCGGTCTTTGCCGGGGGATTTCTCTCTGCGCGCTGGCGTTTTGCTGGTGAGCAGGCGCTCTATTCCACCTTCTGGACGCAATCCGACAACTGGCAGAACACCGGCTGGGATGCGCTCGACACGCCCGAGGTCACTATGGATTTTGGCGCGCTGTTGCGGCTCAAGCGCAACTGGCCGGAAGTCCAGGTCGGCGCCACGGAGGACCTGATTCCCAAGGGGCCCGCCGTGGACATCGGCTTCAAGTTCGGCCTGCGGTGGTAGCGGGCGATACGCTGTGGTGATCGGCCGCACCGAGCGGCTCGCGGTGGAAGGCTCGGCGGAGTCTGGGGTGATGCCGCCATTGCCACGCCAGCATCGTGATCGCGGCCAGGGTGTTTGCCGCGAGCACTCCCAGAAACGGAAACATGCCGCGCGCCTCTTCGGACGCCACGGAAAGCACGCCGTAGAAGAACACCTCGAACACCACGAGCAACTGCACCAAGGCGTAGCGCGCGAGCGCGCCATGTTCTGCCGCGCGGATGAGCGCCGCCAGGAACAGCCCAAGCGCGATGAACACCAGAAAGTGGAACGCGGTGTAGAGCAGCACCGCGGCGGTGTCCGGCGTCGCCGTGAGCGGCGTCCGCAGCAGAAAGATTTCGCCGAGTACACTCGGCGTCATCAGTGGGCGGCCCCGCATGAGGTCAATGATGAAGTAGAACACTGCGACCACCGCGCCACCCAGCAGGCCGGAGGCTATGCCTTCCATGCTGCTGATAGCCTCGCGCCGTGTCGACGGTTCGAGCGGAGAGGACATCGATCAGTCCTGGTTGAGTACACCCCAAGGTGACGACCGACGACCCGGCTCAGGGCACACTGTCAGGCGCCCCTTCGCCAAAGAGAAACTGATCAAGGTTTTTCATCAGAAATTCACGAGCCTTGGGCTGGTGCGGCACCAGGCCGTAGTGATTGATCAGCTGTTGCTGGGTCTTGAGCCAATCCGCCCAGCAGTTGCGGCAGATGGTGTCGAAGATTCGCTGGCCGTGAGCGGTCGGGAAGGGTTTGAAGGCCTGTTGCTCGGCGTCGAGTCCGCAGCGAGCGCAATGCACCTGAGTCATCCCGGCAAATTAGCCGGGCCGTCTACTCTCCGCGCTTGAGCGCCTTGACGCCGCTGGCGGTTCCAAAGCCCGTGGCTGCCCCAATGAGCAGCGCGGTACCGCCACCGACGATCGGCAGAATGGCCACCACCGGCACCAGGACGATCGTGACCGCCACCGCAGCCGCCCATGGCACCACCGGGTTGCGGACGCCGTCCACAAAGCGGAGCCGCTCACGGACGAACTGCCGGGCAAACCCGAAGGCGAAGAGTCCGCCGACCACAGTGACCCCGAGCCCGATCAGCCCAAAAACGGTACCAACGAGATGAGTGAACCAGTGCAGCATGGAGATCTCCCGCCCGAGTTGTGTTTCAGTACGTAACAGAACCCGGAAAGATTCGCCCGCACCTACTCGTAGCGCAGTGCCTGGATTGGATCGAGGCCGGCAGCCCGGCGGGCGGGCCAGAGCCCAAAGAAGAGCCCGACCAGACCGGAGAAGGCAAAGGCCACGGCGATCGCCACTGGCGAGATCAGCGTCGCAGCCCCGTATTGCTTGCTCACGAATATCGAGGCGCCGACGCCGGCGGCAATTCCGATCAGGCCGCCCGTGACGCAGAGCACCAGCGCCTCGATGAGGAACTGGCTCATGATCACGAACTTGGTGGCGCCGAGCGCCTTGCGGATGCCGATCTCCTTGGTGCGTTCGGTGACCGACACGAGCATGATGTTCATGATGCCAATGCCGCCGACGATCAACGACACCGCGGCAATCGACAGGAGCAGCGTCGAGAAGGTCTCGGCGGTCTGCTGCTGCGTGGCCAGCACGTCCTTGGGCGAGCGAATCTGGAAATCGTCATCCTGGCCGGGGCGAATCTTGTGCTGCCGCCGGAGTACGCGCTCGACGTCGACCATGCCCTGCTCGAGCGGCAGATCGGGACGTACCACCACCGAGATCGAGCGGAGGCGGTCGGTACCGAACACGCGATAGCGGCCGGTGCTCAGCGGAATCAGGATCTGTTCGTCCGGATTCTGGAAACCCTGAGCGCCCTTGGCGCTCAACACGCCGATGATCTCGAACGGAATCTGCCGGATCGCGATCTCCTGGCCGATCAGCGCCTGCGCATTGGCGTTGAGGAGCTTGGGCACATCGGAGCCGATGACCGCGTAGCGCTCGCGCGCCGCGTCGTCGCCTTCGGTAAAGTTGCGTCCTGCCGTGATCGTGTAGTTGTGCGCATCCACGTAATTGGCGGTGGTGCCCACGATGCTGGTGTTGATGTTCTGGTCGAGATAGACCACCTGCTGATTGCGCGCGAGCTCGGGCACCACGGCCGTCAGCGTCGTGGCGTCCTGTGTCAGCGCGTCGGCGTCCGACACATACATCGCCGCGCGATCCTGCGTGGCGATGCCGCCCTGCGCGCGTCCCATCCCCGGATTCACGGTCACCAGATTGGCACCCAGCGCGTTGATCCGGTCCTGCACCGCCTTCTGCGCACCACTGCCCATCGCCACTACGGTGATCACGGCTGCGACGCCGATGATGACACCGAGCATGGTGAGCACCGCGCGCAATTTGTTGGCGCGGATGCTGCTGAAGGCAACGACGATCGTTTCGCCGATGAGCACTAGTTCCTCCCGCCTCCGGCCGCACGCCCGGTCGACGGTGCGGCGCCCGGTGCGGCGGCACCAGTCGTCGGCGCCTTGGTCTGGCCCGGCAGGCCAGAATTCGCGTTCATCCGCTGCTGCAATTGCTGCTGTTGCTGCACCAATGACGCGCTCGGCAGGAGCAGCACCGAGTCGGCGTCCGTGAGACCGCTCTTTACTTCCGAGTAGTCGAGATCAGTCAGGCCTGTCTGCACATACACCGGCGTCGGCTTGCCATGCCGGACGGCAAAGACGATGTAGCGGCCGCCCGCGGTATAGTCGCCGCCGCCACCACCACCGCGACCGCCTTTGCCACCGCGACCACCACCGCGACGTCCGCCGCCGCCTTGTCCGCTGCCAGCCTGTCCATTGCCACCGCCCTGCGTGCCGCCCGCAGCTGGAGTCTGTCCGTTGCCACCCCGCCCGGCCGCAGCATGAGTGGTGTCGCCAGCCGGCGGACTGCCCGGAATTGCGGCGGCGGCACCGGTATCTGTCGTGGTGCGCGGCTGATCGTTCATCGCCTTCTTGGCATCTGCCAGCATGGCCTGCAAGTCGGCCGGGCCGATGCCGAGCACCGAGCCGGCGCTCACAACATCACGTTCGGTGCGCAGTGCTCCATTCGGAATCGCGAGGACGCCAAGACGCTGGCCCACCGACACCTTCACATCGGCATTCATTCCGGGCTTGAGCAGACCATCACGGTTGTCGATTCGCACGTCGACCGGAAACATGGTGACGTTCTGAATCGTGTCCGCCTGCGGCTCGATCTTGAGCACTTCACCACGGAACGGACGATTGGGAAACGCCGCGACGGTCACGTCGGCCGCCTGACCTGCGCGCAGCTTGCCCACGTCGGTCTCATCCACCCACGTCTTCACCTGCACCAGACCCAGGTCGGCCATCGTGAGGAGCACGGTGCCGCCGCTGGCGCTGTTGGTCGGCGACGAGATCACGGTGCCGCGCTGCACATCCTGCTCGATCACGGTGCCGTCGATGGGCGCCAGCACCTGCGTGTCACCCAGTTCGATCAGCGCGTTTTGCAGCGAGATGTTGTCCTTGACGACCGACGCATTCGATTGCGCAACCGCGAGCTGCGCCGCTTCATAGTCCTGTTGCGTCACCGCCTTGGCGTTGAACAGATCCTGCTCGCGCTTGAGCTGGGCCTTGGCGTTGATCAGTTGCGCGCTGTCCACCTCGAGCGTGGCGCGCGCAGTGGCCACGTCGTTGGTCGGGATGCGGGGATCGACCTGAATGATCAACGTGCCATGCTTGACGAAGTCGCCGGTCTGCACCTTGATATCCAGAATTTCTCCCGACGCCTTGGACTTGACCTGCACCACTGTGTCGGGATTGATCGCGCCCGACGCCGCTACGGACACAATGATGTCGCGCTTCTCCACGGGCACGGCCTGATAGACAACCGTCGGTGCGGCCTTGTGACACGCACCGAGGATGATGAGCGCGGGGAGAACGCGGTAAACGGTCTTCACGGGGTAACCTCTGCGGTAGCGCCATCGCGCTCTACCTTGCCGTCGCGCAGCACGATCTGACGGTAGGCGTGAGCGGCGATATCCGGTTCATGAGTCACGAGAATGATGGTCTGTCCGTCGCGGTGCAGCTTTTCAAACAGCGCCAGAATTTCTTCCGACGTGGCGGAATCGAGATTGCCGGTCGGCTCGTCCGCGAGGAGGATCGACGGATTGTTGACGAGCGCGCGCGCCACCGCCACGCGCTGGCGCTGGCCGCCGGAGAGCTCGTTGGGCTTGTGATCCATGCGGTCGACCAGTCCCACGGACGTCAGCGCCGCCTTGGCGCGGTCGCGCCGTTCGCGCCCGCCGACGCCGGCGTAGACCAGCGGCAGTTCCACGTTGGCCAGCGCGGAGGCGCGCGGCAGCAGGTTGAAGGTCTGGAACACGAAGCCGATTTCCATGTTGCGAATCCGGGCGAGTGCGTCGTCGTCGAGTTCGCTCACGCGGTGACCGTTGAGCCAGTACTCGCCTTCCGACGGCGTGTCGAGGCAGCCGATCAGATTCATCATCGTCGACTTGCCCGAGCCCGATGGACCCATGATCGCGACGAACTCATTGCGCCGGATCGTCATGTCGACGCCGCGCAGCGCGCGCACGCGCTCGGTGCCCATCACATATTCGCGCTGCAGATTGCGCGTGACAATCACGGCATCGCGCGGCACATCGGCCGGGAGCAGCGCCATTCGCTCCGCGGTATTGCGAATGTCCTTGGCCATGATCAGAGGCTCCGGCCGACGAGCGCTTCGAGTTGCGCGCGCGAGGTCAGGTAGGTGAAACGCGCCACGACCAGATTCACTTGGGTCTGCGCGAGTTGCTGCTCGGCCACATCGACATCGACGATCGTGGCGGCACTGCCGGCCTGATACCGCGCCATGACCACGCGCAGGTTCTCCGTCGACGCTTCCACCGAGGTCTGTGCCACGGCGAGCTGTGCGACCGCGCTCGCGAGTGCGGCGAGCTGCGTCGTGACCGATGCGTCCATGTTGCGCACCGCGTCCGCCAGCGAAGCCTCGGCGTTTTCGACGTTCACCTGCGCGACCACAACGCGCTCTTCGCGACTGAAGTTGTTGAAGATCGGCCAGCTCAGGCTCAGGCTCAGCCCGCGACTCTGCCGCAGCGTGTAGTCGGAATCGGCGGCACTTCCGGTATAACCGATATTGGCACCGAGGCTCACGGTCGGGAAGTACGAGCTCTTGCTCGCCGCATAGAGCGCTCTGCTAGCCGCCAGGTCCGCGGTAAACTCCTGCACTTGCGGCGATGAGGAGATCGCTTCCTTCCGGAGTGCAGCGCTGTCAAGCACGGCGGTCGGATGATAGAAGGCGGAATCGTCGGCGGCCGCGACCTGCCCCGATACGCCGACGGCGTGGCCCAGCGCCGCCTCGGCCGACGTCAGCGTCGCCTGCGCCTGAAAGAGCGTCTGCTGTGCGGTGAGCATCGTGACCAGCGCTGTCAGGGAGTCCGATCGGCTGGCAGCGCCCGCGGCAAGCTTGGCGGTCGCGACCTGCAACTGCGCCTGATCGCTCACCACGGTGGCGGAATCGACCTTCAGCAGCTCCTGGCTCGACAGCACATCGAAGAAATCCAGCGTCACCGTGAGCGCCGTGGCTGCCCGCGTGCTGATGAGTCCGGCCTGGTCGGCGAGCTCGGTCGCCCGCGCCGCCGCGAGATTGCGAGCCCGCGAGAACCCGTCAAAGAGCGTCAGGCTCGAAGTCGCGCCAAAGCTGATCGACTGACTCGTCCGGTCGCCGCTGATCAACTGTCCGCTGGACGGATCGATGCGTGACGGCCCCTGCGAAAACGACCTGTTCCCACCGGCGGAGGTTGATAGCGACGGCAGAAAGAGACCCTTGTCAGCCCGGATTACCGCCTGCTGCGTCACGATAGCGCCCTGCGCGGCAATCACCGCGGGCTGCGTCTCGTTGGCAAGCTTGATCGCCTCGGCGAGGGTGACGGTCTTGATCGGCTGCTGCGCGGGGAGGGTCGTAGTGAAAACAAGCGCCGCAAGAGCGGCGCTGGTGAGGTGTTCAGTGCGGACCACGATCAAATCCTCCTCGCGGACCAGGTCCGCCGGGGCCACCCATGTTCGCCGGGCCGCCATGGCGCGCCTGGTCATGGGCCTTTTCACGTTGTTCGTCTTCAGCCTTCGACATGGAATCGTACTTCTCTTTCTGCAACGGCGAAAGCAGCGCACTGATCTGGGTGCGCATGGTCCGCCGTTGGTCAGCCACGGCCGGAGCGACCCGCTGCCAGACCGAATCAAGCTTCAGCCAGACAGAATCGAGGGCCGGAGCCAGTGGCCGCTGGATCGAATCGATCGCGGCCATGCTGCGCTTGGCGATGGAGGAAATGCTGTCCTTGGACGATTGCGTCAGCCCCAGGTGCAGCCGCTGGTCGACTCGGGTACCCCAGTCGACGTTGTTTCGCGGCGGCGGCGTATGACCGCGCCAGATCCATCCCGCACTCCCGCTCCGTGCCGCCGTAGCAAGGCTTGCTCCGCCCACGATCAGCCCGAAGGCGAACGCGACGGCCAGCAAGCCCATGGCACGGGTGCGGGAAGTGGTCACTGCACTTCCTTGCTTGTCATCGAGGCAAGAAGCACCGTGGCGCCGGGAGCGGAGCCATCGAGCAGCTGGGTCGTGACCGACGCGGTGGTTTCGTCGCTCTGATCGGCGACGGCCACGCGATTGACTCCCCAGCCGGCAAGGATGGCGGCCGCGGATGCCGCGACCAGACCTTGCCAGAACCAGGCCGCCAGTTCGTCATCCCAGCCACGTTGGCGCTGCTGGCTCAGGCGGGCACGCACCCGCTGGACAAAGGCCGCGCCAAATGGCGTTGGCAGCGCTTCGCGCAGCGCCTGACCCAGTTCCGGGTCGGGTGCAGCATTGAATGGAGAATATTCACTCATCCCACTCCTCCTTCACGGAGCCCAGAGCGCGACGCAGCGCCCGGCGACCGTGGAATACATCGGACTTGACCGTCCCCTCGGGAATCTTGAGCAGCGCCGCAATTTCCGCCTGCGCGTACCCTTCGGCGTCGAACAACATCACCGCCAGACGCTGCCGCTCCGGCAACGTTGCGAGCGCGGCGCGGAGGCGCTCTCCCAAGTCCCGATCGCCCGCTTCGCGCGAGGGATCGTCCCGGGCTGCTGCCGCCACTGAATCCAGCGGGTCCGCCGCCCGGACCCGGCGGCGGCGGCGCAGATCCCGCGCGGCATTGACTACAATCTGCATCAACCAAGGCCGGAATGCCCGCCGCGGATCATACCGGGAGATGGCCTGCCAGGCGGAAAGGAACCCCTCCTGGGCAGCGTCATCAGCGTCTTCGCGATCCTCAAGAATAGTGTACGCCACGCGGCGTGCCATTGCCTGATGGAGCTCGACCAGCGCCCCGAATGCCTCGGCGTCACCCTTGCCGGCCCGGGCCGCAAGCCCAGCCTCGTCCACGCCGTTCATACGCAGGCATCCCGGGTCACGTTGAGCCTCACCCGCGTCTCCGGTGCCCTACCGCACGGCTGGCGAGACTGGCGCTGGCAAGGGCCGCTACCCCGGCTGCCAGCCACGCCATGGGCACCGGGAAGACGGCAAAGAGCACCCCGACAGCCAGCAGTCCGACCGCAAAGGGCCCGAAAAGCGCGGCGCGGGCTCCAAAGAGTACCCCGCTCAGCAGTACGATGGCCCGCCGGCGGCGCTCCTGGAACGACATCTCGGTGGACGTTGCCGGGGCCGGCGGTCTCGACCGGGTCAGGGCCGGGGGCACCGGACGGCCAAAGACCGACGGAATCCAGCGGGGGCGCAACAGCACCTCGCTCGATTGCTCGACGTCAGCCACATAGCGCGCCTCCATGGCCTGAGCCAGCGGTTCCCCCGCAACAAAAATGTCCAGTTCCCAGTTGGCCAGAAGCGACGACGGATTGAGGTTGCTCGACCCCACACTGACCCATCGGCTGTCGGCCACAATCGTCTTGGCGTGCAGCATCGGTCCACGCCACTCCCAGATGCGCACCCCGGCCCGCAGCAGCGCCCGGTAGCCGACCCGCGCAAAATTGCGCAACACCCGAACGTCGCTCGTCCCGGGCAGCAGCAGGCGCACGTCAGCGCCGTCTCGCGCCGCATCCTGCAGCGCCTGAAACATGCGCTGCGGGGTCACAAGATACGCCTCCGTGAGCCAGATGCGGCTGCCGCTCATGCCAATCAGGAGGTCGACCATCCGGTAGGCGCGTTCCCGGCCGGGCTCCGTAGCCACGATACGCACCGCAACATCGCCGGCCGGCTCAACCGCCGGCGCGAGCTCCGCGGCATCCGGATCGGCGCCCCCCGCAAAGGTCCACGCCCGGCAGAACATTCCGTCGAGGATGCGGGCAGCGGGGCCGCTGAGCGCCACCGCAGTGTCGCGCCACGGCTGCCGCCCCTTCGCGGGATTCCCCATCCACTCGTCGCCCAGACAGAGGCCGCCAACCACGCCGCGCTCGCCGTCCACCACCAGCACCTTGCGATGATCGCGCGACAGGAACACCAGCGGATCCCGCAGCCGCGGCGGCCCGAATGCGCACACCTCGACACCGGCGGCACGCAATTCCCGCCAGAAACTCGCCGCCGTGCCGATGGAGCCAAACCAGTCGTAGAGCACGCGCACCGCCACACCGGCGCGTGCACGTTCGGCCAGTTGCTGTGCAAAGCGCTGCCCGGTCGCGTCGTCGCGGATGATGTAGTTCTCGAGATGCACCCGTCGGCGCGCGCCGGCAATCTGCGCGAGCATCGCCGCAAACGTGTCCGGCCCGTCGATCAGGAGAGCGACCTCGTTGCCGGCAATGCTGTGCGTTCCCGCCGCTCGATCAAACGCCCGCTGCACCGCATCGGCCGCGGTGTCGCTGCGTTCATTGACGACCGTCACACGCCGCCCAGGCCGAGGTCACTCTCGTGCGGCCGCAACGCCGCAATCACATCGGCCACGAGGGTGTCGAGTGGCACGCCCAGCTCTTCGGCGCCGACGCGCACATCGTCGCGGCTCACACCGCGCGCAAAGGCCTTGTCCTTGAGCTTCTTGAGCACCGACCGCGGCTCCAGATCGGCAAGCGAACGGCTGGGCCGCACCAGCGCGCATGCCACGACAAAGCCGCAGAGTTCGTCGACCGCAAAGAGTACGCGGGCAAGATCCGTCGTCCGCGGCACGCCGGTATACGCGGCGTGGCCGAGAATCGCGTCACATCCCTCGTCGGCAAAACCATTGTCGCGCAGATAGCGCACCCCTTCCGACGGATGTTCACGATCCGCGGCGCGGTCGGCGTTGGGAAAGCGCTCGTAGTCGAAGTCGTGCAGGAGTCCTACCGCGCCCCACCACTCGGGATCAGCCTGATAGCGGGGAGCGAGATACCGCATTGCGAGCTCGACGGCTCGCATGTGCGCGCGAAGCGCGGAAGAAGGCGTCCACGAGACCATCAGATCCCAGGCGCGGTCACGGGGCCATGCAGAAGTAGACATGCCCGGAAAGTAAGGCGATCAGTGCATGGTGCCGCCGGGCGGCGGTGTCACCTGGCTGGCGTGGAAGGGCAACCGGGCCGATTCAATCCCGCCGACATACACCACAAAGGTGTATTCCCCGCCGCGCGGCAGCGGCAGATCCAGTACCATCACCACCGGCGCCTCCATCTCGATCACGCCCGCCGGGGGCTCGTTTACCTGCATCATGCCGTTCTGTTCCAGGACAACCGTGCCTTCGGGGTCGACCAGCCGGATGCCGAGCTCATGGCTCCCGATCTCGGTCCGGCGACCGCGCAGGCGCAGCACAAAGCTCGCGCGCGGATGCACCGCCGGAAACTGTGAAACCGCCACATGCCGCCAGATCCCCAGCACGGAGAGTTTGCCGTGCTGGTCGACGAGCGCGTAGTCGCAGAGCAGCGCGAGATCGACCTGCGTAGTCAGCTCACCCGGACGGAATTGACGACGTCACCCTGGCGGATGGCGTTGACCACGTCCATGCCGTCAGTCACCTGGCCGAACACGGTATGGACGCCATCGAGGTGCGGCTGCGGCTTGTGGCAGATGAAGAACTGGCTGCCACCCGTGTCCTTGCCCGCGTGCGCCATCGAGAGCGTGCCGGCCACATGCTTGTGGGTGTTCCGGGCGGTCTCGCACTTGATCGTGTAGCCGGGCCCGCCGGTTCCGACCCGCGGATTGTCGGCGGTCTTGGAGAGCGGATCGCCCCCCTGAATCATGAAGTTCGCGATGACGCGATGAAAGCGCGTCCCGTCGTAGAACTCGCTGTTGGCCAGCTTTTCAAAGTTGGCGACCGTATTTGGCGTCTCGGTGTCAAACAGGTCGAGGACGATGGTCCCCCGCGCGGTGTCGATCTTGGCAGTTTTTGGCATGTGCGGAAGATAACGGGACCCTCCAGCGGCCTCTTACGCCGACCGCAGCACGGGAATCCGCGCTGAGGGACAGAGATCCGCCAGAACGCATTCGCCGCAGCGCGGTCGGTTGGCGATGCAAATCCGCCGGCCGTGCCAGATGAGGAGATGGCTGATCACCGCCCAGTCCTCCGGCGGGACGAGGCGCATGAGTTCCTGTTCCACCCCGACCGGATCGGTGGTGCGCACCAGCCGCAGAAGATGCGTGAGTCGAAGCACGTGCGTATCGACGGTGATTCCTTCGCTGATGCCGAATGCATTGCCAAGAATCACGTTGGCCGTCTTGCGGCCGACGCCAGGCAGCGGCCGCAATTCCGCCATCGTGCGCGGCACCTCGGCGCCGTGGTCTGCCACCAGCGCCTGCGCCATGCCCAGGAGGCTTCTGGCTTTGTTGCGAAAGAATCCGGTGGGGCGGATCACCGCTTCGATCTCCTCCTGACGCGCACCCGCCATTGCCGCCGCATCGGGCCAGCGTGCAAAGAGCTCGGGCGTGACCATGTTGACGCGGACATCGGTGCATTGCGCCGACAGGATGGTGGCAGCAAGGAGTTGAAAAGGCGTGCGGAAGTCGAGTTCGCAGTGGGCGTCGGGATACAGGCGCTTGAGACGCGCGATGATCTCCGCCATCCGCAGGACGAGCGCTGCGCGGCCCTCGCGCGCCATCAGGGCCGCCGCGCTCTGGCGAACGCCATGAACCCGGCCGCATCGCGCGTGTTCAGAATATCCGCCGGGCCAAGGCCGCCCTTGCGCGCGATCCCTGTGCCGAATTCCATATTCGCGATGCCGCCCAGGCTGTGCGCGTCGGAGCCGATCGAAATGGTCGCTCCAGCATCTCGCGCACGGATCACATGCCGCCAATCGAGATCGAGCCGGCGCGGGTCGCCGTTGATCTCGATGGCGACCCGCTCCTTCGCCGCCGTGGCGATCACGCGGTCGATGTCGAGCGCGTAGCCCTCGCGCGACAGCAGCAATCGCCCGGTCGGATGGCCCAGCATGGTGAGGTACGGCGAGCTGAGCGCGCGGCAGACGCGATCGGTCATGCTGCGCTCGTCCAGGTTGAAGCGCGAATGCACGGAGCCGATGACAAAGTCGAAGCCGGCGAGGATCTCATCGGGATAGTCGAGTGCACCATCGACCAGAATGTCGCTCTCCACTCCCTTGAGCACGCGGATGCCGGAATGGGTGGCGTTGTATCCGTCGATTTCCGCCCACTGCGCCTCGACCGCTTCGATCGACATCCCGCCGGCGTACGCGGCCGCGCGCGAATGATCGGTCACGCCGACATATGCGTAGCCCGCCGCTCGACAAGCCTCCGCCATTTCCGCGATCGTATTGCGGCCGTCCGACGCGACGGTGTGGCAATGCAGCAGCCCACGCAGATCGGTGCGCGTCACCAGCGTCGGCACGGGCGCCACGAGATTGGTACCCGCTTCCCGGAGTTCCGGCGGAATCCACGCGAGCCCAAGGGCACCATAGACCGCCTCCTCGCTCGCCGTGGCAGCCGCCGAACCTTGCTGATCGCGGAGCGCCTCCAGGTCCAACCGGAGACTGCGTTCAGCCGCGCGTGCCTCGAGTGCGGCGACGTGCGCGTCGCTGCCAGTGGCGCGGATGAGAGCCAGACCAAGGTCGGCCGGCTGCGCCACCCAGACGTCGACGACGCCGGCTCCGGCGAGAGTGATCGTCGCACGGCCATTGCCGCGATCCATTACTCCGGTGACACCACTGACGCCGTCGAGTTGCGCGATCACCCGGTCGACGTCGCCATCGCTCACGAGTACAATGGCAAGTTCGCGGACGACTTCCAGGCGTCGGCGCACGTCACCCGCAACATGGGCAGCCACGACGCCAGCGAGCCGTCCGAGCACATCGCGCAACGCATTCGCTTCCTGCGCGGCCTGGTTGGACAGGCGCCACTCGCTGGCCTGACGCAAAAACGTGATCCCCTTGAGCACACTTTCCGCCGTACGGGCACCAAAGCGCGGCAACGCGGCCAGCCGTCCATCGCGCGCGGCGACTTCGAGATCATCGAGAGTCGTGATGCCGAGTGTGTCGTGAATCTGGCGCACCTTGGCTGCGCCGAGCCCGGGGACTGCCTGCATCGCGACCAGGCCGGCCGGAATGTCGCGCTGCAGTTCGTCGAGCATGGCGGCGTGGCCGGTGGTGATCAATTCGGCAATGATCGCCAGGATGGCGGGCCCGATCCCCTTGGCGTGCGCCAGTGAGCCATCGGCCAGCGCGGCATCGAGGTCGCCGGGAAAGGCCAGCACCGTCTTGGCGGCCGTGGTGAACGCGCGCACGCGAAAGGGATTCTCGCCCTTGAAATCGAGATAACCGGCAATCTGTTCGAGTGATCGCGCCACACCGGTCCGGTCCATCCGGCTCATTCCATGTCCTCCGCCAGGTCCGCTGCGCGCCACGCGAGCAGCAGGAGTTCGCTCGGTGAATCGACCGCAAAGAGTCCGGCCGCGTTGCCGCCGGGCATCGTCGGTTGAAAAGAAGCCGAGCCGTCGGCGCGCCGCGTAAGCTCCGGCCGCGCACCCGCCACGGTGACGACCGTCAGACCAGGACGATCCGGGTGCACACCAAAGCACGCCACCAGATGCAGCGCGCCAGCCACCGGAGTTGCGAACCAGCCGTCGAGCGGCTCGAATGTCTCCTCGTCGACCAGGCGTCCCCAGACCAGGCGCGGCGCGATCTGTACGTACGTTGTCATTCCCGGCATCGGGCGGTTGCGACTTGGCGCCTCACGCGCCGCCGGTGCGCAGAGCTTGCCGGTGTTCGCAGCATCGAGGTGCTGCGTGTGCAACCCATCGGTCCAGAAGAGATAGGCGGCGTGCAAGAGTGCGACGAGATCGTCGACTGCGTCGCCGTAGCCTTCGTCAGGGCGGAGATCGTGCAGCAGATCGACGGCCGGCCGTGCCAGCAGAAACGCGTCGATATTCCGGGCACCCGCCAACGCATCGCGAATGGCCGGAAAGTGCTCCTCTGCGAGTGACGCAAAGATCAGATCGAACGGGTGCGGTGACGCCGTCATGCGCGCGGCAGGAACGGATCGAGCGCCGCGACGAACGTCTCGGGCGCTTCCACGTACGGCACGTGCCCGCACGCGGGAAGTACGCGCAACGGTGCCCGGAGCGCGTCCGCCGTGGTGGCGGCCGTGGCGAGCGGAATTGGATCGTCGTCGCCATGGATCACGAGCGCGGGGAGTTCGAGCCGTCCGAGTGCCGGGCGGAGATCGAAGTCGTCGCCGAGCGAGCTCCAGACTTCCTGCTGCGTGCGGCCGGTGATGCGGAACGGCGTCATGGCGCGCACCAGCGCCGGATTGTGGAAGTACCCAGAGACCGCCAATTCAAAGAGCCGCCGATTGTACGCGGCAAGATCGCTCGCACGGAGACCACTCGCCATCAGCTCGGCGCGCTCCGCCTTGAGCGCCGGCGTGTTGTTGCGGGCCGCGAGGTTCGCCTCGAATTCTGCTCGCTCGCGCTGCGCCGCCGGAGCGGGTGACACCAGCGCCAGCGAACGCACGCGGGCCGGATAGGTCACCGCAAAGAGCATTGCGAGCAGTGCCCCCCACGAATAGCCGCAGAGATCGAGCCGGTCGATTCCCCATATCTGCCGCAGCGCTTCGAGGTCGTCGACGTGCTCGCGCCAACCCACAGGCACATCACGACCTACTGGCGAGCGTCCGCCGCCGCGCTGATCGTAGTAGACGAGCGTGCGGCCATTGGCGAGCGCGTCGAACCCGGGGAGGAGATAGTCATGCTCCGCTCCCGGACCGCCGTGCAGCACCACCACCTCCGGACCGCTCCCGCTGCGCCGCTCGAAGAGCGCGGCGCCGCGGATGTTGCGCATCACAGCAGGACGGCCAGTGCGTCGGCCACCAGGCGCACCGCGGCTTCTTCGTCGACCGTGAAGGGATCGACCTGATCGGAATCGATGTCGATCTGTCCCAGAATGTGACCCCCGCGACGAATCAGCACCACGAGTTCCGAGCGCGTGTAGAGATTGCATGCGATGTAATTCTCGCGGCTTCGCACATCACCCACGTTCTGATCGGTTCCCGTCGCCACCGCGGTGCCGCAGACACCTTTGCCCACCGGAATCGCCGTGTGTTCCGTCTCCCGGCCGCTCCATGCTTCGAGCGAGAGGGTGTCACCGGAAAGCATGTACAGATACACCGACGTGTACGGCTCGCCCGCCCCTCGAATGAGATCGGCGGCGAGCGTCAGCAAGTGCGCCCGCGGCATGTTGTGATTGAAGGCGGCCCGGAGCCGGGTCACCACCTTGTCGCCATCGAGAATTGCCACGGCCACCTCGCGAACGGGGAACGGGTAAATTCTACCACACCGACTTCCCGGATCCGTGCCCTGAACGTTTCTCCCCGACTCTTCGCGCTGGTTCCGGTCGCCGTCGCCATCAATCTCGTCGTTGGCACGGTCGTCAAGGAACTCTCGCTTCCCATCTACCTCGATACCCTCGGCACCATTCTCGTCGCGGTCCTGGCCGGCATGACCGGCGGCTGGCTCGTGGGAACGATCAGCCAGCTCCTGATGGGCCTGCTCACCGGCTACCAGTATCTGCCGTTCGTGGTCATCCAGTGGCTGATCGTGCTGGTGGCCCTCGCCGCTGCCCGGCGCCACGGCTTTGCGGGACTCTGGCGCTCACTGGGATGGGGTGTGCTGTGCGGTGTCGCCGGCGGATCGCTATCCGCGGTCATTTCCTACTTCTTCTTCGGTGGTGTGACCGGCGGTGGCGTCACGGTGATCAACACCCTGCTCGTATCCGCAGGCGTGAAACTCGGCGCCGCGGTCACGATCGGTTCGGTCGGCACTGATGTGCTGGACAAGGCGATCGCCTTTGTGCTGGTCGGCGCATTGCTCCGGGGACTGCCGCGCCGCATTCTCGGGCGCTATCCCCGGGCCGCGGTCGCGGCGGGAAAGTGACCGCGCGCCAGCCCGGCCTTGCCGAACGCGCCCACCCTTTCACCACGGGCACCATAGCTCTCGCCCTCATCGCTCTGGCGATCATCCTGCCCGCGCCGGTGGGCACGCTCGCGCTGTACGCGACGACAATCCTGATCGCGGCAATCAGCGGTGCCGGCCGCGGCGTCCGCGTCGGGGTCATGACGGTATTGCCGCTCTGGATTCTTCTCTTTGTGTTGCAGGGGATTCTCGGCGATCCACCGCGAGTGGCCGCACCCTGGGGCGGCACGCTCTCCGCGCCCGGTCTGGCGTGGACGGTGTCACAGGGAAGCAGACTCGCCACGATCATCACGGCCTCCGCGGCGTTCGCGGTGGCGTTCAACGCGCACCGATTTCTCCAGGCGGCCATCGCGCGGCGTTGGCCTTTCGGGGCCGCGTTTCTGGTGGTCGCCACGCTCGACGCAGCCGAGCGACTGGGCCAGCAGGCGCGGTGGCTGCGCGAAGCGCAACGCGCGCGTGGTGTACCAGTCACAGGATCCCTGAGTCGGCGTGCGCGCGCCATTCCCGCACTGGTTTTTCCGCTGCTGCTCACCGCCCTCACCGAAGCCGACGATCACGCGCTGGCGCTCGAAACGCGTGGCCTGATGCTGCCCGGCACGCGCACGGCACTCGATCCGCCGCAAGACCGCATCGCCGAGCGTTGCATTCGCTGGGGTGCGCTACTCACGGTCGTTGCCGCAATCGTCTGGCGAATTGTCCCGTGAGTACCTTCACGCTGCGTGACGTGCGCGTGCGCTACCCGGCACAGGACGGCTGGGCCCTCGATGGTGTCGATCTCGACATCGCTCCGGCCAAAGTGACCTGGATCACCGGCGCCCTCGGCAGTGGCACCAGCACGCTACTGCTGGCGCTCGCCGGGCTTGCGCCGCGTCTCACTGGTGGCGCGCGCGAAGGCATCGTACGCGATCGTGGCAACGATCCCGCCACCACATCGCCACTCACGCGCCGCGTCGCGTATCTCGGGCCGTCGCCAATGCTGCAGCTGAGCGGAATTGCCGCGACCGTGCGAGACGAGGTCGCCGTCGGGCCGATGAACCTGGGCTGGGCGGCCGATCGCATCCGAATCGCCGTTGCCGAGGCACTCGCGCGTCTCGACGTCGCGCATCTCGCCGAGCGCGCGCCTGGAGCACTTTCGGGCGGCGAGACACAGCGCGTATTGCTGGCAGCACTCCTCGCGGCCGACCCGCTGGTCTGGCTGCTCGACGAGCCGTTCTCCGCGCTCGATTTCCCCAGCCGTGTCGCAGCGGGAACATTGCTGCGCACCGTTGCCGCAGCGGGGGCTACCGTGGTGATCGCGAGCGACGACGCCGACACAATGGCGGACGTTGCCGATCGCCTGATCGCGCTGGAGCATGGCCGTATCGCGTTGAGCGGCGATCCGCATCAACTTCTGCGTGGCGATGCACTCCTTGCTGTCGGCGCCGGCAGCACCGATGCCGCTACCCTGGCAGCCCTTGCCGGCATCGCCGAACCTCGACCAGACACGACACCCGAGTTGCTGGCGCTGATCAACGGTCGCAGCATCCGACCGGCGCTCACCGCACCGATCGCACGCACATCGCCCGCGAGCCACAGCACCCCGCTGCTGGCTTTCGACGGCGTGCACTTTGGTTACCGCGATGGCGCACCGGTGCTCGACAATCTCACACTCGCTGTCGGTGCCGGAGACGCCGTCGCGGTCTTTGGCGCGAATGGGGCGGGCAAGTCGACACTCTTGCGCCTTGCCATGGCACTCGAACATCCGACGCGCGGCACGGTGCGAGTCCTTGGTGACGTTACCAGCGGGCGGCATCCGGAGGATTTCGCACCGCGCTCGGGATTTCTCTTTCAACAACCTGAGCGTCAGCTCTTTGCCGCATCCGTGCGCGCAGAGTGTGCGATCGCGCCGCGTCGCGCGGGATGGAGTCCTGCGCAGATTGCGCTCGCGGTGGCCGAGGTGCTCGAGCAGCTGGGCCTGGTCGATGTCGCAGACGCACATCCCTACGACTTGCCATTGCCGCGCCGCCGGTTGGTGGCTCTCGCCGCTATTCTGGCGGCCACCCCTGAACTGTTGTTGCTCGATGAACCAACCGCCGGACTGGACGGGCCCTCACGCGACGCGGTGATTCGCGTCGTGCGTGAGTGGGTCAGCCAGGGACGGGCCGTGGTGGCGGTCACCCACGATCCATTCTTTGCCCACGAGGCGCTCGACCGGGCCATCCTGCTGCGGGGTGGTCGGGCCGTGCACGACGGTCCGGTGCAGGACGTCCTTGATGAGAGCCGGTTGCCACGCCCCGCCGCTCTCGCGGTGGCACGCATCCTTGGTATGCCTGCCGGACGCGACCGACAGCAGGAGGTCGCCGCGGCGATCCGGGGTAGCTGAAACGGAAGGAGGGCGTCGTGCCGATGTCGTTCACCGCCTTGCTTGCCGTCGCCGTGCATCAGGTGCGCGCCGCGATCGCCGACCCGGCTGAGCTGGAGGAGGCAGTCGGCATGCTCACCACAGCCGCCGCCAGCACACCGCTCGCCTGGGAGCTGACCGATGACCACCTTCGCCTCAACGGCGTGCCGATGCCCTCCGGCGGTCCCGGCACCGAAGCCCTGATGCGCGCATTCCGCGAGCACCGCACCACCCGGCTCGTTCTTCCTGCCGGCCTTACAGCGCGCCAATGGCGCGATGTGGCGGAACTCTACGCTTCCGCGCCCGATCTCTACGCCAGCGCCGATCAATTGCGCGACGCATTGCGTGCGTCAGTGCCCGATGCGGTGGTCACTGCCGCCCTGCCCACCACCGATACCGTCGATTTGCGCGACGCGATGTTCGAGATCCCGGGCCTCACTACCGCTGGCGCCACGCCGAGCGATCCGGTGCTGGGACCTGATCCCGCCGCGGCAGAGCGCGCGGAACACAGCACCCGGCTCGATCCGCTTGTCGTCGCTGCCGAAGCCGCGCGCGCCCGTGGCGATCAGGCGGCACTTGCGCACGCGCTTCTCGGCATGCATCAGCTCGAAGTCCACGCCGATAACGGACGGCGAGCGCTCATCGGGCGCGAACGCCGCCGGGTCGCACCACCGGAAGTACTCGACACCATGGTGCGCGCGCTCGCCAATCCCGCGGCACCGGTCGTGATTGCCCGTGCGGCGGCGACGATCGGACGCGATGGTGCCGAAGCGCTGTTGCGAGCGCTCGATGCGACCACGGTACCGCACGAGCGGCGCACCTACGCCGACGCGCTGACGCGGGCCCGGGACGGCGATGAGGTCGTGCTTCAGGCATTGCAGAGTCCGCGATCGCACCTGGTATCCGCCGCGGCTGAGATCATTGGCCGACGGCAGATGACCTACGCCATTCCAGCGCTCGGTCAACTGCTCCGGCATCGCGAGGCCGAGGTACGGACCGCGGCATGGCGAGCGCTCGAGCAGATCGGAACCCGCGAGGCGCTGGAAGCCATGCAGAGCGGGCGCTGACCGAGTCCCATTAGCTTCTCGCGCATGCCTCGCACCGGCATCTGGCGCACCAGTCTGGCATCGTTGTGGACGTGGAGCATGCTCCTCGTCGCGCTCATCGTGGTATTTCCCTTCACGCTGATCTGGCGCATCATCGGCTATCCTGTCGATCCGCCGAACTACTCGGGCGGGCGTCTCTTTCGCTGCGCCGCTATCTGGTGCGTGGGTCTCACGCCGCGCTGGCATTTTGCCATTCGCGGCAAGGCGCCCGCCAATCCACGACTCCCGTACGTAGTGGTCGCCAATCACGAGTCCTTTGCCGACATCCTGCTGCTCTGCTACCTGCCCTGGGAAATGAAGTGGCTGAGCAAGATCGAGATCATGTGGTTGCCGATCATCGGCTGGTCGATGTGGGCCGCGCGCGATGTTGGGGTCAAGCGCGGCTTTGCCAAGAGCGCCCGCCAGGCGATGGCGGTCTGTCGCAAGCGGCTCGAAGCCCGTGTCTCGGTGATGATCTTTCCCGAGGGCACGCGTGCACCCACTCCCGAGATGCTGCCCTTCCGCGACGGCGCATTCCGTCTGGCTATGGAGGCCGGCGTGCCAATCCTGCCGCTCGCGATCCACGGCACCCGTGACGCCATCGCCAAGCACGATTGGCGCATCAATCCGGCGCGCGCGATCGTGGAGATTCTGGAGCCCGAGCCGACGGCCGGTGTGACCGACATTGAAGTACTCAAGGCGCGGGTGCGCGCGCGGATCGAAACTGCGCGCGCCCGTCTCGCCGCCGAAGGCGCCTGACGCCCCTCAACAAACAGGAAGAGAAAAAGAGGGAAGCGCTTTCGCACTTCCCTCCTTCTCTACTACAACTTGCTGCCGGTGCGGGTCAGCTCAATCGCGCACCAGAATCAGGTAGCGACCCGCGTCCCAGAAGGTCGGCGACGAGACGTGGAGATCCCCCTTGAGCTTGCCATCCGGCTGCAGGTTCGCGGTCAGCGTCTTGGGGTCCTGTCGCGTGACGATCTTGTATTCCTTGGTCGGCTCCGGCACCGTGAGCACGGTGTCGCGACGGCGATCGAGGCGCTGGAAGAGTTCAGGCTTGAGGTCCCGGGCCGGCTGCAGTGTCTTGCCGCCGAACACCAGGAACTTGCTGCCTTCGTCTACCAGAATGCCCCGTTTGATCAATTCGTCCTTGGTCCCCACGGCGTAATAGACCGTATTCTCTTCATTGACCACATGCGTCAGCGTGTCCGTGACCGCGGCGTTCACCGTGGTAAGGGCCGCCGTCTGCTGGGTCAGCGTATCAGTGCGTGCGGACAGCGTCTGGATCTGCGCCTTCTGCTGGGTGATGGTGGCCTCCTGCTGCTCGGCCGCCGTCTTCATGTCTTCCAGCGTCTTGCTCAGAGAATCCAGCTGCGCTCCCAGCTTGATTCGCTCATCCTTCAGCGCCTGCGTGCTCGAACTCAGTGAGGAAATGCGCGTCTTCTGCGCCGCTACCTGCTTCTCGGCGGCGTCCAGACGCGAAATCACTTCGCGAATCTTTCCGAGCGTGATGCTGCGATCTTCGGCCTTGCCTGTCAGCGGACGGTCCCCGGTCGACGATGCCGGGCTCACTCCGAGGCCATGCACTGCGGCCAAGTCGGAGTTGATTTCCGTCATCATCTGCGTGGTCGCCAGGACGTCCGCGACCAGGGAATCCTTCTGTTCGCCGAGCTGCTGTTGCTGGAGGGCCAGCTCGTCGTAGCGCTTCTTGCTCACGCAACCACCGACGGCTGCTACCATTACCAGCGTCATCAAGATCTTCCGCATAACCGTCCTTGGTATTTGGTGTCGAACTAATAGACGCCCCAGGCCTGCGTCCGTGCACAGTGGACCGCTGGCGGGGCCAGCCGGACAACCCCAGATTGCCCACGATCACGCCGCCGTCGCCCCGAGGGGACCGCAGCCAGACATCTGCCGCTTCTTGCACTGTAAAGTGGAGCCATTCAATGAGATACGCCATCCTGCTGTTCCTTGCTTTCCCTGCCACCGCTCTCGCCCAACGCAACGGCGGCCGCAATGGAACGCCCGTTCCTGGTCTGGCCGGCCAGGGTGGCAACGCCCCGGAAGCCATTGTGGCACCGAATGTTCCGATGCTCGCGGGACTTCCGCACGCGGTCAAAGTCGGGTTTACGGTCTACGTCTCAGCCATGGTACCCGTTGACTCGGCCGGCAATCTGGTAGGAGCGGGCGATCTGGCCGCCCAGGCGCGTCAGGCGCTCGCCAACCTCAGCTCGGTCATGACGGCGGCCCATGGGGTGCCGGGCGACGTGGTCCGGCTGACGATCTACATCAAGGACCTCAGCGCAGCCGACGTTGCCACTGTGCGGGGAATTGTGCTTGATGGGCTCGATCGCGCGGTCCCGCCCGCCCTCACCGTGGTGGGAGTCGCCGCGCTCGCTGAGCCGGGAATGCGGGTGATGCTGGATGCCACCGCACAACTGCGCAGCGTCTTCCCGGATCGCAGTCGCACCACCGGCGGCCACTAGCCGATCAGATCTCGGGCGCCTGCCAGAGCTCGACCCGGTTGCTTTCAGGATCGTCGAACCATGCGTAATCACCATCAGGGCTCTCCTGCCGCTCGTCGATGGTGATGCCGTGTTCGCCCAGAAATTCCACAAAGTCATCGAGATCGCGCACGCGCCAGCTGATTTCCACCTGGCGCCGGCCATGGCCGATCGGGTGCTTGCTCTGGCAGATCGAAAACGCGAGACCGGGCAGGTCGCAGGACCATTCGTGGGTTCCGGGCTCGCGGGTGAAGAAGAGTCCCAGATGGCGCTCGTACCAGTGCGCCAGCACATCCGCCTTGTCGGAGAAAAGCGTCACTCCACCGATGCCGTCCACGGCCTGACGTTCCATGTCGGTCTCCAGGGCTCGTTGTGAGAGGTCTCTCTACCAGTGCTGTCGCGTGCGCAACTCGGTGATGTGGGCCGCGTGGTGTCTGCCGTGCCAGGCATAGAGCGCCATCATTCGCCAGAGCGGCGTCGATGTATTCTGTTCGGGATGAAAGTACGTGCGCTGCAAGTCGGCCGGAGTCATCGCATCCACCGCGGCAACCCAGCGCAGATGCAGACCATCGAGCGGCGCGAGCGACGACGCCACCGGCAACCTCCGCGCATCGGGCAGTTCGGCCCAGAGCGCTTCGTCGTACGGCTTGATGGTCGGATTGTCTTCCGTGATCGCAAGCTTGAGCCGGCAATACGCGTTGGCGTGTGAATCGAACACGTGATGAATCACCTGCCGCACAGTCCAGCCGCCCTCGCGGTACGGCGTGTCGAGCTGTGCGTCGGTGAGCCCATGTACCGCGGCCCGCAGTCGCACCGGCGTCTGGGCAATATCGGAACGCCAGACGGGCAGGAGCGCCGGATCCCACGCCGCCGGAGCGGCAAACCGCCCCACCGGATAGCGGGGATCCTCGGTCATAGCGTTACCTGAATCCCCGACGTGAACAGGCGATCGGTGCTCAGATATCCCGGTTGCGGCACGCCGTCGTAATGAATCACATACGACAGCTTCATCGCGACGCGCTTGGCCAGCGGCGCAAGCAGATCGCTTTCGGAATTGATGCGCAGATCGGCGCCCTGCCGGAAGTTGGGAAGCAGTTCGACCGTTTGCGCAATCGACGCTCGCGGGCCAAGCTGATGGGTATACGCCGTGGCGGCGCGTCCGCCAAAGAAGTCTTCGTTGTCGCCGGTGACGCTGACGCCGCGCTGAGCGGTGTAGGACACACCACCTTCCACGGCGAGCTTGTCATGTGATGTCTTGACGACCTGGGCCGCAAGCCCGGCGGTGGTACCCATGCGCGAGGCCAGCCCCGCAAAAACGTTGCGCTCGAATGTCTCTGCCGCGTAGGCTGCCACCGTCTGCCGCAGCGCAAAATCCGATCGCACCAGCGCGGTCCAGTTCGACGCGACAGCCACGCCGTCGCTGCGGCCCTGCACCACCGCAAACTCCTCACTCAGCGTCACTTTCGAAAACTTCGCGCTGACCTTGTCGCCAAGATTGAGCGTCTGCACCGACGTGTTGCCACCGGTGCTCACGTAGCCGACGTCGCCGGTGAACTTGATCACGGGAGACTTGGGCGGCGGCGCCTTGGGGGCAGTGGAGTCGCCCGAAAGAAGCAACGCCAGGGGCAACGCAAGGATGAACATGACGGTCTGCCTCTCCTAGAAGGTGACCTGAATGCCAGTCGTGAGCACGCGATCGGTCGTCTTGAAGCCCGGCTCGGGAAGTCCGTTGTAGCGGATCGCGTAATCCGCCTTGAACGAAAGCCCCCGCGAAATCGGCGCCGTCAGCGTCGTCTCACTGTTGATCCGGTAGTCCGCCCCCACCTGCAGGTTCGGCAGATATTCGATCGCTTCGGAGATCGTCGACTTGCTCGTAAACTGATGCACGTACCGCAGCGCCATGCGGGCACCGGCACTGGTGCGCGCCGTATCCGGCGCGAACGCATTCTGCCAGGTATAGGTCGCGCCGAGCTCGGCCCGCAGTGTATCGCGCGGTGCGGCCACCGCTGCGACGCTCGCACCGAACTGCGGCGTATAGCGTGAGGCGATGCCGGCAAAGGTATCGCGGTCGAATTCGGTGAGGACGAAAATCCCCACGCGCGACGACACCGCCCGCTCGCCGCGCAGGCTCCCACGCCACGACGACGACGTGAGCACGGAATCATTGCGACCGTAGATCACCGCAAAGACCTGCGTGAATGTCCACGCGCCGGCGATGCCGACAATCTTGTCACCGACATTGATCGACGTGTTGTCGGTGTTGCCGCTGGTGGTGACCAGGCCGGCGTCGGCGGTGAAGTGGAGATGCTGGCCGGTGTCGGCCGGTGCGGCGGCCACCACGGCGGCGAGAACCAGCGCGATCACGACAGTGTCCTTTCGGTCATTCCACAATTCTAGCCTTGAAGCCCGTTCGCTCCCATCATGAGTTCTCGGGCGACGCCGTCCAGCCTGGCGGGATCCGGTACTGTTCCCTGGGCCACGGTCGCGTTGCCGCCCCCACGGCCTCCCGCCTCGGTCAGCAATGCCTTGAGGCGCCGGCCGGCGTCGAGACCGCTTCCCGGCCCGGCACCGACCAGAATCGCAGGGGCTGCCACCAGTACCAGAATCAATCGGTCGGTGCCACCGGCGACCTGCGCCATGCCGCGCAGCAGTGAGGCGGATTCGCTGAGCCCCGTCTGCAGGACTCGACAGACCCCATCCGCATCCGGCGGCGTGCTCGCTGCCAGGGCGCGGACCCTCAGACCGGCCAGCTCCCGCTCGAGCGCCTCCACGCGATCGCGCGTCTCCTTGAGTTCCCCCATGCGCCGCGGCAGCAGCTCGCTCAATTCGTGCGGCGCGCACGAGAGCTGTTGCCCCAGCGTCGCCAGCAGCTGATCGCCCGCGTGCAGATGCCCGCGAACTCGTCCACCGGCAAGAAAACCAACGCGGACGTGTCCCCGCACGCGCTCGATGCCCTGCAGCACCACCGCACCGAGTGTTCCGACGTTTGCGACATGCGTTCCGCCACAGGCGCTGCGATCAACACCGTCGATCGTGATGACGCGGATGCTTCCCGCACGATCGCTCGGTTTGCGGAGTCCGCGCACCTGCGCCTCGGCCGCGTCCTCGAAGGTGACGTCGACGGCGCGATGCTCGGCAATCGCGCTGTTGGCGCGGTGTTCCAGCTCTTCAAGTTGCGCGGCACTCGCCTGGGCCACGGCGAATTCGATCGTGGAGTGTTCCGGACCAAAATGGACGCTCGCCGTTTCCCAGCCAAAGACATCCGCTGCGATGGCGGACAGGAGATGCTGCGCCGTGTGCTGCTCCATGTGGTCGCGCCGGCGGAGCGCGTCGATCTCGCCACGCACCGCACCGAGTGCAACCGGACGATCGGTCACATGCACGATCGTGTCGTCCGCGTCGATCACATCGAGCACCCGGGCGCCGGCAAGCGTGCCGGTATCGTGGGGCTGGCCGCCGGACGTGGGATAGAAGGCGGTCTGGTCGAGCACCACGCGCAACGGATCACCGTCCGCATGCGCAACGGCAACCGCCTCAAAGGCCAGCAGTGTGGCATCGCGATAGTAGAGACGTTCGGTCATACGGTCACCACCAGATCGCCAACGTTGAGCGTGCCGGGTGTGCGTGGCACCAGATTCTGGCCAAAGATCACGCCCAGCCCGGGGAAGTTGCGGAACTTGGCCAAGGTGCGGAGCGGCTCCTGCCGAGGATCTCGGGCGCCAGTCACCTGATCGGTGGTTGTCACCACGCACCGATCGCAGGGCTTGACCGCATTCCAGGCAAAGTCGCCAATCGCGAGCTCCCGCCAGGCGTCCTCACTCCATGCCGATGCGCCCGTTACCACCATGCTGGGCCGGAACCGGCTCATCGGTACCGGCGTCGCGAGCCGGCGATTGAGGTCTGCAAGCGACTCATCCAGGACGGCGAGGGCAGGATAGGCGTCGGCAAAGGTGGTCCCGGGTCCCGGACGGCTCACCCATTTGGGGTTGAGTGGCCGGAATGAAGCGGCACCGAACGCCACTAGCCGGCAGGGCCGTCCGATCGCTCCGGTAAACCACGCCGCGGCCCGCGCTCCTTGATCGTGGGCGATCAACGTGTCGTCCCAGACTCTCACCGTCATCTCGGGACCACCGCGGTTCACCTCGACCTCGAGCGGATCGTGCCCCGCGAGGGTGACTCGCAGGGCGCTACCGTAGAGCAAAGGTTCGAATGTCGCCAGGGCCGGCACGTCACGCTGAGTAAGAAATTGGCCGTCCAGATCGACCAGCATCAGCCGTCGGTCACCCCCGAGGCCCAGACCGTCCACCGCGGCGGTCGCCACCGCGTGGCCACGACATCCCTTGATGGGATAGATGAAGAGCGAGGCAATGTTCATCGGAGGACCGGGCATGCCATCTTTACAATATGTCCTCGACGGAGATGGTGATGCGAAAAATCCTGATCGCCGCCGCGATCGGCGCCGCGCGGTACCTCCCGGCCCAGGCCCCCGCGACGCACACCCTCATGCCGGTCCCTTCGGCGGTGGCCTTCACGTCCGATCGTCTTCCGCTCGACTCCAGCTTCTCCGTGAGTATCGTCGCGTATCGCGACGCGCGACTCGAAGGTGCCATCACGCGTGCTGTCGCGCGACTCGAGCGTCGCACCGCAATGCCGTTGCCGCATCAGTACGGGACGGACACCGCCGCAACGGTGCTGATCGACGTGGCCGGCGCGGGCTTTGCCGTTCCCGATGTCAACGAAGACGAGTCCTACTCCCTCGATGTGACCGGCGCTCACGCCGTGCTGACCGCTGCTACCGTGGTCGGCGCGCTGCACGGCCTGGAAACACTGCTGCAGCTGCAGAATGCCGATGCGCGCGGCTTCTACTTCGAAGGTGCCCGCGTCCATGATGCGCCGCGCTTCAAATGGCGCGGACTTCTCGTGGACGTCGGCCGGCACTTCGAAACCGTTGACGCGATGAAGCGCACGCTCGACGGAATGGCCGTCGTCAAGCTCAACGTGTTGCACTGGCATCTCTCCGAAGATCAGGGATTCCGCGTGGAGAGCATGCGTTTCCCGCGGTTGCAGGAAATGGGCTCGGATGGTCTCTACTACACGCAGGCACAGATCCGTGACATCGTCCAGTACGCGACCGATCGTGGCATTCGCGTGGTGCCCGAGTTCGACGTGCCGGGCCATTCGACCGCGTGGCTGGTCGGCTACCCGGATCTCGCGAGCGGACCGGGGCCGTACAGCATCGCGCGGGGCTGGGGCACCTTCCCCGGCACGATGGATCCGACACGCCAGTCGACGTACGACTTTCTCGATGCGTTCATCGGTGAGATGGCGACGCTCTTTCCCGACCACTACTGGCACATCGGCGGTGACGAGGTCAACCCGCTGCAATGGAAGCGGAGCACCGCCATCCAAGCGTGGATGAAACAGAACGGCATTGCCGATGAGAAGGGCCTGCAGACCGCGTTCAATCGCCGCCTCTTCGACATTCTCAAGGCCCACGGCAAGGTGCCTGTCGGCTGGGACGAGATTCTTGAGCCCGATCTCCCGACCGATGCGGTCATTCAATCGTGGCGCAGTACCAAGGCGTTGCTCACCGCCGCGAGCCTCGGCCATCAGGGGATTCTCTCCCAGCCGTATTATCTGGATCACATCAATACCGCCGCCGAGCACTATGTAGCCGATCCGCTGCCGTCCAACACCGACCTCACACCAGCGCAGCAGGCGCTGATTCTTGGCGGCGAAGCCTGCATGTGGGGCGAGTACGTCACCGGCGAGACAATTGATTCGCGGATCTGGCCACGCCTCGCAGCGATCGCAGAGCGCTTCTGGTCGCCGACCACGGTCACCGACGTGCCCGATATGTACCGGCGCCTGGAGATCACGTCGCGCCGCCTTGCCGAGGTAGGCACGAGACAGGAAGGGCACACGGCACGGATGGTTCGCGAGATTGCCGGCGGCACCGACGCCCTGACGCTTGACCAGCTGCTCGACTACGCCCGGCCCAAGGGCTTTGGCAATTACGGCAGCGATCCACTCGGCGCCAACAAGCACACCACCGATCAGTTCTCGCCACACACGCGACTCATCGACGCCGCCCAGCCCGATCCGTGGAGTGGTTGGCATCTCCTCGACCGCGCCGACCGCGCGGTAGCGGGCGACAGCACCGCAGCCGATTCATTGCGCAGCGATTTTGCCCGCATGATCGCGCTGCAGGCGGCGCTCAGTGCGACGGCGACCCGGGTACCTGTGGCGCAGGAAGGCCTGGCGGTCGCGGCCATGTTGCATGCGCTCGGCGCGCTGGGCAATGAAGCGCTCGATGTCATGGCGCACCCCGCCACGGGAACGGCCGCGTGGCGCCTGCAGGCGGATTCCACGTTGCGCGTGGCGCGCCGCAGTACTGGCCTGTTGCGCCCCGTGGGCGCGGACGCCGTGCGCGTACTGGTCGACGCCGCCGAAAAAGGCCTTCCGCCGGGCACCGGAACGCCGTAACCTTGGCGCAGCGTGCTGGTCGGCGCTCGCCGTTCCTCTTCGTTTTCTGCGAGGCTCTTCATGTTCCGACGCGCTTTGATTGGCGTGGCCGCCGTCACCACGGTTGCCGCCTGCAGCAGCCATAACCAACGTCCCAAGGCCGAGCCACTCCCTGTGATTCCTGAGCCGACCGGCCCTAATACGCTCACGGCCGCCGAGCGGAAAGCCGGCTGGGAACTGCTCTTTGACGGCCGCACACTGACGGGGTGGCATACCTACCAGCTGGCGCCCGGTGTCACCAAGGGCTGGGCCGTGCGCGACGGTGCCATCGAGCGCGTCGATTCGCTCGGCGATCTCGTCACCGATCTGCAGTTCGGCAACTTTGAGCTCGATCTCGAGTGGAAGATTTCTGCCGGCGGCAACAGCGGCATTCTCTGGTGGGGCAACGAAGGCACGCAGCATATCTACGAGAACGCCCCGGAAATGCAGGTGCTCGACAACCTCGGCTATCACCCCGACGGTGACAACCCACTCACCGTGGCCGGTGCGCTCTATGGGCTTGCGCCGGCGCCCAAGGACGCGGTAAAACCTGTGGGTGAATGGAATGCCGTGCGGATCATCACGCATGGCGGCAAAGTCGAGCTTTGGCTCAACGGCCTCCGAACCGCCGATGTCAACTTCGATTCACCCGACATGCGCGCGAAGATCAAGGCGAGCAAGTTCAACGCGTGGTTGTCATTCGCGAAGTCACGCCGTGGACATATCGCACTCCAGGATCACAGCGGCACCGTCTGGTATCGGAACATCCGGATCAAGGATGCCGACTTCGATCGCTCGGTCGGTCGATGACAGCCCGCCTTCGTCTGCAGATCATGATGTTTCTCCAGTATTTCATCTGGGGAAGCTGGTTCGTGACCATGGGGACGTACCTCGGCAAGACGCGCGGATTCAGCGACACCGATATCGGGCTGGCCTACGGGGCCACCGCGATCGCAGCACTCGTGTCGCCGTTCTTCATCGGCATGGTGGCGGACCGCTTCTTTGCGTCCGAGCGGATGCTTGCCCTGCTTCACCTCACCGGTGCCGTGCTGCTGTACATCGTCTCGCGACAGACCAGCTTTGGCGCGTTCTACCCGTTGCTGATTCTCTACGCGCTCTGCTACATGCCGACGCTGTCGCTCAGCAACTCGATCGCTTTTCATCATGTGACCGACCAGGCGCGTGACTTTCCCATGATCCGCGTGCTCGGCACCATCGGATGGATTGTGGCGGGCGTCCTGATCGGCGCTGTGCTGCACGCGGACGCGCTCGCCACGCCGATGGTGATCGCCGCCGGTGCATCGCTGGTCATGGCGGCCTTTGCGCTCACGCTGCCGCATACCCCGCCGAGTGCCGCCGGCACGCCTTTCACGGTGCGCGACGCGCTCGGCCTCGACGCGCTCTCGTTGCTGCGCGACCCGTCCTTCCTGATCTTCTGTCTTGGCTCGTTTCTGCTCTGCATCCCACTGCAGTTCTACTACAGCTTTGCCAATCCCTTCCTGAACGAAATCGGTGTCAAGGACGCCGCATTCATTCAGTCGTTCGGCCAGATGTCGGAGCTGCTTTTTCTGCTCGCGCTGCCGTTTCTGCTGCGCCGTCTGGGCATCAAGTGGATCATGCTGGTGGGCATGGCCGCCTGGGCCATCCGCTATCTCGCGTTTGCCAACGGCAATGCGAGCAACCTGTACTGGTTGCTGCTAGTCGGCATCGTGATTCACGGCGTCTGCTACGACTTCTTCTTCGTGGCGGGCCAGATCTACACTGACGAACGCGCCGGCGTCCGTGTGCGAGGCTCGGCTCAGGGATTCCTCAATTTTCTCACCAATGGCGTCGGGTATTTCATCGGCGCGTTCGTATCGGGACATGTGGTCAACGCGCATCTGTTGGCAGACAAACAGCATGACTGGCACGCCATCTGGCTGGTGCCGGCGATTGGCGCGGCCGTCATCTTCCTGATCTTCGCTGCAGCGTTCCGGCCCGGCAGGACGAACGCTGTCAGCGTGGCGTAGTCGTTGTCCCGGGTGATCGTCGAGGCGTGCGTCGACACGCTGCAATCGGCGCGGGCCGCGGCGGCCGGCGGCGCGAATCGCATCGAGCTCTGTGACAACCTCGCCGATGGTGGGACCACGCCGAGCCACGGAGTGGCGGCGATCGCAGCGGCGGAACTGGCAATTCCGGTGGTCGCCATGCTTCGCCCGCGCGGGGGAACGTTTGTCTGTGATGCCGATGATCTGACCGTGATGCGCGCTGACGCCCGCCTCTTGCGCGACAGTGGCGTTGCCGGCGTGGCGCTCGGCGTTCTCACCGCCGATGGGGCAATCGACACCGCGGCCATCGCGCAATTCCGCGACCTGCTTCCCGACGCCGATCTCACGTTCCACCGCGCCTTCGATGTCTGTCGCGACGCGCCTGCGGCACTGGAGGCGCTGATCGTGCTGGGCGTCGATCGCGTGCTGACGTCGGGGCAGCAGGCGACGGCGTGGGAAGGCCGCGGAGCCATTGCCGAATTGGTAGGTCAGGCGGGCGATCGCATCACAATACTCGCCGGCGGCTCGATCGACGAGCACAACGCCGCCGCGCTGATCCGGGCTACTGGCGTGCGGGAGATCCATGTACGCGGGACGCGCGTCGAACGAAGCACCATGCAGTTCCACGACACACCGGTGCCGTTCCGCCGGCCTCTGCCGGCGGATGAATCATTGCGATCGGTGACTGACGCTGCCCGCGTCGCCGCCATCTGCGCGGCGGCCCGGGGCTAGTTCTGGGGCTCTTCCACCACCACTGCGGTGCCGTAGCAGAGCACTTCCGTCACACCGGTCATGATCTCGGCGGTGTCGTAGCGCACCCCGACGACGCCGTTGGCGCCGATGTTCTGCGCGTGCGCCAGCATCACGTCGAAAGCATCTTCGCGGGCGCGCTCGCACAGCGTGGTGAGCAGCGAAATATTGCCGCCGAACAAGGTCTCGATCTTTGCGCCGATCATGCCAAAGACCGACCGCGACCGAACGACGATGCCGCGCACGATGCCCAGCGTCTCGATGGTGACCAATCCAGGAAGCTCAAAGCCCGTCGTGGTCAGGTCGTGTGAAATCGGGGTCGTACCCCGCCGACTTATGGCGCCCATTGTCCCCTCGCAACCGCCGGAACGAACCGGTCCAGCCCGCGCGGCGGAAACGCGAGCGTCCTGCCCTGTTCGGCGCTCTGATACGCCGCCATCAGGAGTTGCACGACCTCCAACCCATCATGCCAGGTCAATAGCGGCTTGTCGTGGCCAAGGAAGACGCGCACAAAATGACGGTCTTCAGCCACGTATCCGTACGTTGCGGCCTCGTCCGGCACCACCGGCATCAGGCCGAGTTCCGCGTTCTGCTTTTCCACCAGGTCTTCGCCGGCCGCACCGCGCACTTCCCGCGAGAAGAAGCAGGAGAGCTCGGAGTTGAGCGTGTTCCACGCCAGCGAGTACTCCGGACCCAGCAACTCGGCCGACAGGCGCAAGCCAGGCCCCACAAAGCTCCAGGACGTGGTCGCCTCGCCCACGGCGGTCGCACCGCCCGGACCTTCGTACGTCACCGTCACCGAGGCAAAGTCCTCGACCGGACGCTTGGAGAAATCCACGCCGCGCCCGTAGCGCTTCTTCAATTCCTTCACATACTCGGGCCGGGTCCATTTGAGCGACGCGATGCGCCCCGAGATCGACACC
>DATAVM010000014.1:0-2064 GCA_036267775.1 Gemmatimonadales bacterium | reverse complement strand
GATCGCGACGCCGATTGTGTTTGCGATGTTCATGCTCGGCACGGGTTCGGTGCTCACGTTTCACAATGCGGATCCGGGCACGGCAATCAATTACATTGCGCCGATCCCACAGACGCTGCGGTTGGCCTTTGCGGGAAGTGGCGCAGCGACGTTCGTGGCACAGTTTGTGATTCTGCTGCTGCAAATCCGCATTCTTGGCGCGTGCAGCTTTCTGTTTGCAGGGGTCACGCGGCTGCCGATGACGGCCGGGTGGGATCATCTGGCGCCGCGGTGGTTTACGCGATTGCATCCGCGTTTTCGCACGCCGGCGAACTCGGTCTATTTCACGACGGGTGTGGTCGCGGCGCTGCTGGTCTTCGCCTCGCTGGGCGTGCGCGCCGCGGAGGCATTCGATGTGCTGAACAACGCGTCCTCGGAGTTCTATTCGCTCGCGTACGTTGCGATGTTTTCGATTGCGATTCTGGGGATGCGCAACCTGCGCAAGCAACTGCCAGGGTGGGTGGTCGCTTCGTCAGTGCTGGGCGCCGTGACGTCGATCGTGATTCTTGTGCTCAACGCGTATCCGTTCGTCGTGGTGGCCAGTCCCGGCGGGTTCGCCGTGAAGATTATCGGCACAACGGTTGTCGCAAATGTGATTGGCTATGCGTTTTATCGTTCCCGGCGAGGCGGACCGGCAACCGCGCGCATCGAATAGTCGTGCCAGAGCTTCCTGAGGTCGAGACTGTAGCGAATGGCGTGGACGCGCGCGTGCGCGGGCAGCGCATTGCGCGGGTGTGGACGAGTGGGAAACCGCAGACGTTCAAGTCTTCCGAAGAAGAGATCGCCGAGACACTGACCGGGGCGCGGATCGAGCGGGTGCGACGGGTGGGCAAGACGATCGTTGTGGATCTGGGGCGCGGAGGCGGCGCGGGGAAAAAGCAGATTCCCTCCGGGGATGACAGAAAGAAAAGCAAGAGCAACAGCAAAGGAAAAGATGGCGGCAACGACGGCGTGCATGCGCAGTTTCTAGTGCATCTCGGCATGACAGGACGGCTGCTGGTCTCGCAACCGGAGGCGCCGCTGCCGCCGCATACGCATGCGGTGTTGACGCTGGGCGATCGGCGCGAGATTCGTTTTGTCGATCCGCGGCGGTTTGGGCGGCTGTCGGTCGTGCAGCTTTCGTCCAAGTCGGGTGAGGGTTATACCGGACCGGGTAGAGAGCCGACGACGATCAGCGCGGAGGAGTTCGCGGCGCTGTTTCGCGGACGCAAGCTTGCGATCAAAGCCGCGCTGCTCAACCAGTCGATCTTGCATGGCGTGGGCAATATTTACGCGGATGAGAGCCTGTTCCGCGCCGGAATTCGACCACGCAAGGCTGCAGGGCGGCTGACCTATGACGAGCTTGCGCGGTTGCACACGGCGCTGCAGCAGGTTTTGGCGCATGCGATCGAGCTGGGTGGATCGTCTGTTTCGGACTATGTGGATGCAGATGGCGCGCGCGGCTTCTTCCAGCTGGAGCACAAGGTCTATGGCCGGGCCGGCGAGACGTGCAGCGTGTGCGCGACACCGCTGAAGAAGATTGTTGTCGGCGGACGAACGACGATCTACTGCCCACGCTGTCAGCGATGATGCGGAGATGAGCTAGCGCGTATTGACGGCGTGCTCGGCCGCGACGGCTGCGCCCAGGACGCGGGTGGTCTGGTCGTCGTCAACAACTTCGACCGAGTAGTTTTGCAGTGGACTCATCTTGACCATCTGGTGCAGATAGTCCTTGAAGAGTTTGAGCTCGAGGAAGCGCACGTTGTAGCCGGTGATGTAGAACTTGCGCGCGCCGGACTGGTGAATGGCGCTGGCGGTGGCCGCGGCGAGCGCCTTGTGCCACAGGTGTTTGAACTCGACGCAGCGCGGGTCGGCGCCGGAGCGGCGATTCGCAGCCTCGAAGACCTCCTCTGGTTCCATGTCCAGAAAACGCAGCCGCATCGCGCGATGGCCCATGATGCCTTCCAGGTGGCCGCGGCCGCCGCAGCCGCAGAAGTTCTCCTTGTCGTCGAGCGTGACGACGGTATGGCCGCCCTCCCAGACGCC
>DATAVM010000013.1:0-17388 GCA_036267775.1 Gemmatimonadales bacterium | reverse complement strand
TGCGAGGCAGAGATGATGGCCAAGGTGATCGACCGATGACGTCGCGCATCCATCCCACCGTGCTCGTCGATCCGTCGGCGTCGATCGACGACGACGTCGAGATCGGGCCCTTCGGTATCGTGGGGCCGAACGTCAGCATCGGCAGAGGCTCGCGGATCGCGGCGCGCGTGACGCTCGAGCGAAACAGCCGGATCGGCGAGCGGGTGCGTGTGGGCACCGGCACGGTGATCGGCGGCGCACCGCAGGATCTCAAGTACCGCGACGAGGAAACCTGGGTCGAGATCGGTGACGGGACACAGATCCGCGAGTGCGTGACGATCAATCGCGGCACGGTGGCCTCCGGTCTCACGAGTGTCGGCCGCGATTGTTTCATCATGACCTACGTGCACTTTGCGCACGATTGCCGCGTCGGTGACGGCGTCATCGTTGCCAACGGCACGCAGCTCGCCGGTCATGTGACCATCCAGGATTATGCGGTCATCTCGGGCCTGGTGGCGGTGCATCAGTTCGTCATCATCGGCGAATACTCCTTTGTGGGCGGCATGACGCGCGTGAGCCAGGACATTCCGCCGTTTGTGAAGGCCGTGGGCAATCCATGCGAGCTCTACGGTCTCAACACCATCGGTCTGGTGCGTCACGGCTTTCCGCCGGAGACCATCGCCACGCTCAAGCGCGCGTATCGCCTGTTCTTCAATTCGGACTTCAACGTGGGCCAGGCCCTTGAGCGCGCGCGCACCGATCTGCCGGTGACACCGGAAGTCGAACGCTTTCTCGAATTCGTCTCCTCGTCGCAACGGGGCGTGCCGGCGTGACCGACCGGCTGCCGGTGGGCGTCGTCGGCGTTGGCGCTCTCGGGCGCCATCACGCGCGACACCTGGCGGCCATGCCGGGCGTGGAGCTCGTGGGCGTCTGCGATGTCGATCCGGCGCGCGGTGCCGAAGTCGCCGCGAACACCGCCTGCCAGTTCTTCCATACGCTCGACGACCTGCTTGACCGCGTGCGGGCGGTGTCGATTGCGGTGCCGACGGTCGCCCATCACGAAACCGGTCTCCACTGTCTTGGGCGTGGCGTCGCCGTGCTCATGGAAAAGCCGCTCGCCGCGTCGCTCGCGGAAGCCGACGAGTTGCTCGCGGAAGCGGAACGGCACGATCTGGTCTTTGCCGTGGGACATGTCGAACGCTTCAATCGTGCGGTGCGCGCCGCGCGCGATGTGCTCGACCGGCCTCTCTTCTTTGAGGGAGCGCGTCTGGCGCCGTTCCAGCTGCGCGGCACCGACGTGCCCGTCGTGCTCGATCTCATGATTCACGATCTCGATCTGGCATTGCATCTCGCGGGCGCCGCAGTGGTGACAGACGTCCGGGCGAGTGGCGTCTCGATTCTTTCGCCGCACCTGGACATGGTGAGCGCGCGGGTCGAGTTCCTTGGCGGCACGGTCGCCTCGATGACCAGTTCTCGCGTGGCGCGCGATCGCGTGCGCCGGTTGCGGATCTTTCAGGCCTCCGGCTACATCTCGCTCGATCTTGGCACTGGCAGCGCCACGTTCATGCGACTGCGCGACGGCTGGCGCCAGGGCACCGGCTCGAGCATCGAGGAGATTGTCGAAGTCGTTCCGCTCGACGCTCCTGAAGCCGATGCGCTCGGCCTGGAGCTGGCGGCATTTATCGACGCCGTACAGGGCGTGCCGGCGGAAGTCGTCAGTGCGATCGAAGGGCGTGCGGCACTCGCTCTGGCGCTCGAGGTGAGTGCGGCGGTGCAACGCACGCCTGTGCCCGTTCTGGGGCGCTAGTCGTGCGGATTCTTATCACGACGGGTGAGCCGTCTGGCGACCTGCTTGCCAGCCGCGTGGTCACCGCACTCCGCGCGCGCCTGCCGGACGCCGAGATCGAAGCGGTCGGCGGACCGCACCTGGCCGCGGCGGGGGCGACCATCCGCCGCTCCATCACCGGGCTCTCCGCGATGGGGCTGGTCGAGATCGTCGACAAGCTTCCGGCTCACTACGCGCTCTGGCGCGACCTGCGCGCTGATTTCCGGCGCCGACGCTACGATCTCCTCATTGTCGTCGACTATCCCGGCTTCCATCTGCGCGTGGCGGAAGCGGCGCGTCACGCGGGCATTCCCGTACTCTGGTATGTCGCACCGCAGCTCTGGGCCTGGTATCCGGGACGTGCCCGGCGGCTCGCTCGTGCTGTCGATCGCCTGGCCGTGATTCTGCCGTTCGAGCCCGAGTTCTTTCGCAACGTCGGAATCACCGCCACCTACGTAGGTCATCCGCTGCTCGATCAGGACGTCGCTCCCACGCGGCAAGCCGCGAGAGCAGCGCTCGGCATTCCCGAGGACGGACGGGTGCTGGCACTCTTTCCCGGATCCCGCGCCGGCGAGATCGCGCGGATGTGGCCAGCGTATCGCGCCACCGCGGAACGGTTGCTGGCCGAAGGAGCGTGCACGCACGCCATCGTCGCCGCCACGACCTGGGGCGCGTACGGGAAGTCCGAGCCGACCACGCTGGTGCGTGAACAACCGGCGCTGGTGCTCGCGGCTGCGGACGCCGTGCTTGCCAAGTCGGGCACCACTACGCTGCAGGCCGCGATCGCCGCGGTGCCGATGGCCGTAGCCTACCGGATGAATCCGCTGAGCTTCAGTATCGCGCGACGGATCACCACGGTCGCCTGGTCATCGCTCGTCAATCTCATTGCGGGACGCCTCATCGTCCCCGAATTCTTTCAGGGCGATGTGGGCGCCGAGCATCTGGCGCGTGCGCTGCGCCCGCTCCTCGTCGCTGATACTCCCGCGCGCACGTTGCAGCTCGAGGGCCTGGCAGACGTGCGGCGACGCCTGGGCACGCCCGGCGCCAGCGCCCGCGTGGCAGAGATCGCGGCGGAGTTGCTCGCCGCATGAAAGTCCGGCTGACTCCGGGCACGGTGCGGGTCCTGGCCCATCCGGTGACCAACGCCCTGGCGCGCTCGTGGCGTTTTCGCGTGCACGCAGAGTCGCGCCTGACCGAGCTGGTGGCCGGGCACACGGCGTTTGTCTACTTGCTCTGGCACGAAGCGCTCTTGCCGCTGGTGTGGCGACACCGCAGCCAGCGAGTGGCCATTGTGGTCAGCGAGGGACGGGAAGGGCGCTATCTCGCCGATTATGCTTCGAGCATCGGCTACCAGCTGGTGCAGGGCTCCTCCACGCGCGGCGCGGCTCGTGCGCTCCTCGGCGCGATCCGCTGCCTCGGCGACGGCATCTCGGTCGGTTTTACGCCCGACGGACCGCTCGGCCCGCGCCGCGAGGTCAAGCCCGGTGTGGTCCGCGCCGCGCAACGCACCGGTGCGCCGATTCTCCCGATGCATGCGGTCGCCCGCTCAGCGTGGCGGCTGGCCTCCTGGGATGAGATGATGGTGCCCAAGCCGTTTGCGGTGGTGGATATTCGTTACGGGGAGCCGTTCACGGTGGAGCCCGGCCCGGAGGGCTTTGCCGCGGGGATGGCCCGCTGCGCCTGCGCGCTGCAACAACTGACGCTCGAGATGGAAGGATGATTCCCCAACGCCGCGGCGATGGCCACCGTGTCGTCCGGTGGCTCTGGACCAGTGGCCGCCCAGGTGCCCGGGCGGCGCGTGGCATTCTCTGGCCCGCGAGCGGCCTCTGGGCGGCCGGCATGGCGGCCCGCCAGGCGCTCTACCGGCGCGGGTGGCTGCAAACCCAGCGACTAGGTCGACCCACCGTGGCGGTCGGCAACCTGAGCGTTGGTGGGTCAGGCAAGACGCCGCTGGCCGGATGGGTGGCGGCCCACTATGCTGCCCGCGGGCTCAAGCCAGGTATCCTGCTGCGTGGCGTCGGTGGTGACGAAGAGGTCGTCCACCGCGAAGCGGTGCCCTCGGCCATCGTCGTGGCAGACGCGGACCGGGTGGCCGGCGCGGTCCGCGCAATCGCGGCCGGTGCCGACGTGCTGGTGCTCGACGACGCGTACCAGCGGCTGGATGTCGCGCGGGATCTGAATATCTGCCTGGTCGCCGCCGAGACGTCGCAGGCGGTGCGGTGGCTGGTGCCGGCCGGTCCGTGGCGGGAGAGTATCGCCGCGCTCCGGCGAGCCGATCTGCTGATCGTCACTCGCAAGCGCGCCGATGCCGACACGGCGAGCCGTCTGGCGGCGGAACTGGCGCCGCAAGTCTCCGGTCCTGTGGCGATCGCACGGCTCGATCTGTCGGTGCTGCGCGGACTGGTGAGCGGGACGGAGCGGCCAGTGGCCGATCTGGCGGGCAGAAGGGTGGTGGCGGCGAGCGCCATTGCGGATCCCGAGGCCTTTGTGGCGCAGGTCAAGCGGACCGGCGCCCAGGTACAGGTGGCAACATGGAAGGATCACCACCAATTTCGGGATGAGGATCTGGCGTGGCTCGCACACGCCGCACGCCGGGCGGATCATGTGGTCGTGACCGCCAAGGATGCCGTCAAGTTGCGTGATCGCTGGCCGGCCAGTGTGCCGGAGCCGCTGGTGGCCATGCTGGCGGTGACGTTCGAAGCGGGAGAAGATGCCTTGCGGGCCGCACTCGACCGCGTGGTCGGGCGCGCGACCTGATCGACCCCAACCCTTTGGTCTCTCTGGACCGGAGCACGCATTCATGCCGAGCATCAAGACGTCGAAGTCGCCCAAGCAGCAACTCATCCATCCCGATCGGGATCGCCGCTTTGCCTCGGAGGACAACCCGTTCGAATCGATGATGTCACGGTTCGACGATGCCGCCACGCGGCTCAAGCTGGAGCCCGGGCTCTACAAGGTGCTCCGAGCCCCCGAGAAGCAGATCACCGTTTCCGTGCCGGTGATGCGCGACAACGGTGAGATCGAGGTGTTCACCGGACTCCGCGTGCTGCACAACACGTCGCGCGGACCCGCCAAGGGCGGCATTCGCTTTGACATGAAGGTGTCGGTCGACGAGGTGAAGGCGCTTGCGGCGTGGATGACCTGGAAGTGCGCTGTGGTGAACCTGCCGTTTGGCGGGGCCAAGGGCGGTGTCATCTGCGATCCGGCGACCATGTCGGACCGCGAACTCGAACGTCTCACGCGCCGCTACACCGCTGCGATCATCGAAACGCTGGGCCCTGAATCCGATGTTCCCGCACCCGACGTGAATACCAACGAGCGCGTGATGGCGTGGATCATGGACACCTACTCCATGCACAAGCGCCACACGGTCACGGGCGTCGTCACCGGCAAGCCGGTCGCGATGGGCGGCTCCCTCGGTCGGCGCGACGCCACCGGCCGCGGCTGTCTGATCGTCACGCAGCGGGCGCTCGAGCGCAAGAAGATGAAGGTCAAGGGCGCGACGGTGGCGGTGCAGGGCTTTGGCAACGTGGGATCCACCGCGGCGCGGCTGATGGCCGACGCGGGGATGCAGATCATTGCGGTGAGCGACAAGTCGGGCGGCATTCACAATCCCAAGGGGCTGGATGTGAATGACTGCATCGCGTGGACCAAGTCGGGGAAGGAGCTCAAGACGTACCCCAAGGGCAAGCATGTGACCAACGACCAGCTGCTCACGCTCAAGTGCGACGTCCTGGTTCCTGCAGCGCTGGAGAATGTCATCACCAGCAAGAACGCGCATCAGATTCAGGCAAGGATCATCTGCGAAGGTGCGAACGGTCCGACCACCGCGCAGGCCGACGAAGTGCTGGACAAGAAGGGGATCTTTGTGATTCCCGACATTCTGGCCAACGCCGGTGGTGTCACCGTGTCGTACTTTGAATGGGCGCAGGATCGCGCCGGCTACTTCTGGGACGAAGCGACCGTCAACGAGCGGCTCGAGCGGATCATGAAGCAGGGCTTTGACGAAGTGTCGCAGATGTCGGACAAGCACAACGTGAGCATGCGCATCGGCGCCTACATGCTGGCGATCGACCGCGTCGCCGCCATGCACCGCCTCCGCGGGCTCTATGCCTGATGCGACAGGTGCTTGTCGCCGTTGGTAAACTGCGGCCGGCCTTTCGTGAGGCCGCCGACGACTATCTCCGGCGATTGGCACGGTCGGGCTCCTTTGCCGAGCGTGAAGTGCGCGAGGCGGGGCGCGCGGGAAGCGTGACCCGGCAACGGGACGACGAAGGGCAGCACCTGCTCGCAGCCATCCCCGAGCACTCGGGCGTGGTGCTGCTCGATCTCGATGGCGAGCGGTGGTCGAGCGAGGCACTCGCGGAGCAGGTCGGCCGTTGGCAGCGCGAAGCGCGCGATCGCACGTTTGTCCTTGGGGGAGCGGTGGGCGTCTCGGCGGCGGTGCGCGACCGCGCCGAGTGCGCCTGGAGCCTGGGGCCGCTCACGTTGCCGCATGAACTCGCCCGCGTCGTGGTGCTCGAGCAGCTTTATCGAGCCACGACGATTCTGCGAGGCGAACCGTATCACAAGGGGGCGCGTTGATCCGCATCGTGACGCACCCCACACCCGCCATCCCGTCGATTGCCCGCCGCAACACGGCGTGGCGGCAGGAACTCGATCCGGCAATCGTCGACGCCCCGGGTAGTGCGCCGCTGCTGGAACGCCTGCACGCTCCCGGCGCACTGGTCGTGACCACCGGTCAACAGCCCGGACTCCTCACCGGCCCGATCTATGGCGTGCACAAGGCGCTTGCGGCCGCGGCACTCGCACGCCGACTCGAGCGCATGTGGCAAGTCCCTGTCGTGCCGATCTTCTGGGTGGCAGGCGACGATCATGACTTTGCCGAAGCCTCGGTCGCGTGCTGGCCTGATGCCGCGGGCGCACTCGTCCGCTGGTCGCTGCCAGAGCGCTCCGCAGACGCGGTGCAGCGGCCGATGTCCCAGGAGATCATCCCCGCGGAGATCGTGAACGGGCTCGCGCTGCTGGACGGCACGCTCCCCGCCGGCGCATCGCGCGACATGACAATGGCACTGCTGCAGCGGCACTACCGTCCGGGCGCGACATTGCACGCGGCCTACGCCGATACCATGGCCGAATTGCTTGCCCCATACGGGGTGCTCTGCCTGGACGCGACGCATCCCGCGGTCAAGCGCGCGCAGGTACCGCTCCTCGCGGCCGCACTCACGCGTGCCGCCGAACTCGACAAGGTCATTGCGGCCATCGAAGCTCCGGAGACCGGGATCATCGCCGGCGATGGCGCATCGCTGGTCTTCATCGAAACACCTGCCGGACGCGAGCGCCTTGTCGCCGATGCCGGCGGTTTCCGGACGCGCCGATCGGCCGAGACAGTGACACTTCCCGCACTTCTCGCGCAACTCGAAGCGCAGCCCGAGCGGTTCTCGGCCAATGTGCTCCTGCGGCCGGTGGTCGAGAGTGCGATCCTGCCAACGGTGGCGTATGCCGCCGGTCCCGCGGAGTTTCGCTACCAGACGCGGCAAGCGTCGGTCCTCTACCCGCTGCTCGGCGTCGACCCGCAGCAACCGGTGCGGCGGTGGTCGGGTACCACGGTCGAACCGTGGGCCGAACGTCTCCTCAGCCGACTCGACCTCACCGCCGAAGCGGTCATCACCGACGATGGCACCCTGGCGCATCAGGTGCTGCAGCGGGACCTGCCGCCGGCCGCCAGAGACGCGATTGCAGCGCTGCGCAACACGATTGCCCGGAGCAGCGAGATGTTGCGAGAGGTAGGGACCGCGATCGATCCGGTGCTCACGCGTGCGGTGAACGGTCGCCGCGATCAGCTCGTCCGCACGACCGACGGCCTGCAGCGTCTGCTCGACCGCCATCTCAAGCGGCGCGACGATATTGCGTACGCACAGTTCGCACGCCTCGTGGCCGCATTCGTTCCCGGGGGCAAACCGCAGGAGCGCGTCTATACCGCCGCGGCATACCTCGGCCGGCACGGTGAATCCTGGCTCGGAGCAATTGTCGCCGCTACCGAGCAGTGGGCGGCCGCGTGACAGTGCGTGGCGGCCGGCGAGGTGCGTATTTCGTTTCCGCCGGCATTCTCCTCAGCCGCATCACCGGACTGGTCCGCCAGCGCGTTCTCGCGCACTACCTCGGCCTCGGCGACGCGGCAGACATCTTCACCGCCGCGTTCCGGATTCCCAACTTCCTGCAGAATCTGCTGGGAGAAGGTGCACTTTCCGCTTCGTTCATTCCGAGCTATGCCAAACTCCTTGGCACCGGGGATGAGGAGGAAGCGCGCCTGCTCGCCGGCGCAGTTCTCGCGCTGTTGACCGTGGCGGTCGCCGTCATCGTGCTGCTTGGCGAGCTGGCCACGCCGTTACTGATGAATCTGCTCGTCTCGCACGATTGGTCGCCGGAAAAGCGCGCCATGACCGAGCACGTCGTGCGCATTCTCTTTCCCGGTGCCGGGCTCCTGGCCATCTCGGCCTGGTGTCTGGGCGTGCTCAACTCGCATCGCCGTTTTCTGCTGTCGTACGCGTCGCCGGTGGTGTGGAACGGCGCCATCGTGGCCGCGGCACTTTTTTTTGCCCGGGGAGCACAGGGCGGTCACTTTGTGGTGATCGTTGCCTGGGGCGCGGTGGCCGGCAGCATGCTGCAGATCGCGGTGCAGTGGCCGATCGTGCGCGCGGTTGGTGGACGGATCCGGCCGGTGAGCTGGCGGCGGTCACCGCAGATCAAGCTCGTCGTGACCGCGTTTCTTCCCAATCTCATTTCGCGCGGCGCGAACCAGATCTCGGCTTTCATCGACCTCTACATCGCCAGCGCGTTGCCAATCGTGGGCGCGGTCGCCGCGATCGCCAATGCGCAGGTGCTCTACACGCTGCCGGTCTCGCTGTTTGGCATGGCGGTTTCAGCGGCGGAGCTGCCGGAGATGGCGCGCGAGCGAGGTGACGCAGCGACCGTCGCCAATGCGCTCCGGATTCGCATGACCGGGGCAACGCAGCGGCTGGCCTACTATATCGTGCCGTCCGCGGTGGGCTTCCTGACGCTGGGCGGCGTCATTGCGGCGGCGGTCTTTCAAACGGGACATTTTACCGAAGCGAACAGTCGCTTTGTCTGGATCGTGCTTGCGGGCTCGGCCACCGGCCTGCTGGCGTCGACGCTCGGACGCCTCTACGCCTCGACGTTCTATGCACTGCATGACACCACGACGCCGCTCAAGTGCGGCGTGGTCCGCGTGGTGCTCACCGGTATTCTCGGCGTGCTCGCGGCACTGGTGTTGCCGCCCGCGCTCGGACTCAGTCCGGAATGGGGGGCGGCTGGTCTGACGGCGTCCGCCGGCGTCGCGGGCTGGGTCGAGTTTGCGCTGCTCCGCCACGGACTCTTTCGCCGCATCGGCCGCTTCAGCATTCAAGGCACCGAACTCCTCAAACTCTGGATCGCGGCCGGCGGAGCAGGGCTCGCCGGATGGCTGGTGCGGACGGAGTTTCTGCACCAGCTCCGTCCGATTCCGCTCGCGCTCCTGGCCGTGCCCGCGAACGCGCTGGTCTATCTGGCCGTTACGTACTGGTGGGACATCCCGGAAGCCGCGGTGCTGACCACACGCATTCGCCGGACACTCTTCAGCGGATCGCTGCCGTGAACGACGCCCTGCAGCGCAAGCTTGACACGCTGCCGGACGGCCCAGGGGTGTACTTGTGGAAAGACGCCGCTGGCAAGGTGCTCTACGTCGGCAAGGCCGCCAACCTCCGCAGTCGCGTGCGTTCGTACTTTGCCAATGACTTTGTCGACACACCAACACGCGCGTTCCTCGTCGAGCGTATCGCCGACGTCGAGACGATTGTGGTCCCGGACGAAGCGCAGTCGCTCCTGCTCGAGAACAATCTCATCAAGGAATATCAGCCGCGCTTCAACGTGCAGCTCAAGGACGACAAGAGCTATCCCTCCGTTGCGGTGACGGTCAGTGAGCCTTTTCCCCGCGTGCTCGTCACGCGTCGGCGCGACATCGCGGGGGCCCGCTACTTTGGACCCTACACCGATGTCGGCGAAATGCGCCGCACACTCACGCTCATCCGGCGAATGTTCACGGTCCGTTCCTGCGCCGATGATCTGCCGGCTACCCGCCGCGAGCGGCCGTGTCTCGACTATCACATCGGCCGCTGCAAGGCGCCCTGCGTTGGCTGGCAGGACGAGCCCGACTATCGCCTCATGGTGGCGGAAGTCCTGGACTTCCTCGAAGGGCGCACGGTCGATCTCAAGGCACGGATTCGCGCGTTGATGCTCGCCGCCAGCGCCCGCCAGGATTTTGAGCGCGCGCGCGATTTTCGTGACGCGCTCAAGTGGCTCGACCAGATCGAAGCCCCGGCCGCCGTCGACGTCATCGGCACCGGTGACGCCGACGCCGTCGGCTACGCGCGCGATGGTGACGATGCGGTTGCCACGGTCTTCCGTGTGCGGGACGGACGAGTGGTGGGCCGCGAGCACCGCTTTCTCGAGCATGTGGTCGACGAGCCCGATGAGGAAGTCCTCACGGCGTTCCTTGTGCGCTGGTATCTCCCGATGGAAGGCAATGCGCGACGAGTGGTGTTGCCGTTTGCGCCCAGCGACATGGACGCGGTCACGGCACTCTTTCCCGAACAGCGTCTGTCGGTGCCACAGCGCGGTATTGGTGCCCGCTGGGTCGAGCTTGCCGACCTGAACGCGCGGCATCTGCTCGAGAGCCTCCGCATGGAAACGTTCGAGACGGTCGAGCGCGCCGACGATCCGGTCTACGCGCTTGGTCGCGAGCTCGGCATGACCACGGTCCCGCGGACTTTCATCTGTGTCGACATTTCCACCAATCAGGGGCGCGACACTGTCGGATCGCTCGTGACGTTCGAGGCGGGACGGCCGCGCAAGGCCGAGTATCGAAAGTTCAAGATCAAGGGGATCGCGCAGCAGGACGACTACGCTGCGATCCATGAAGTCGTCACCCGCTATTTTCGCCGGCGGATCGATGAGGGGAAACCGCTGCCCGATCTCGTGGTGATCGATGGCGGCAAAGGTCAGCTCGGCGCCGCGGAATCGGCGATGGCGGCGCTGGGTCTTCCGGACATTCCGCTTGCGTCACTCGCCAAGCGGGAAGAGGAGATCTACCTTCCGGGCCGCGCGGAGCCGCTGCGATTGTCGCGGCGCAGTCCGGCGCTGCGCTTGTTGCAACGGGCCCGCGACGAGGCGCATCGGTTTGGCGTGGCGTACAATCGGAAGCGGCGGAGCGAGCGCACGGTCACGTCGGCGCTGCTCGACATTCCGGGGATAGGTCCCAATCGCCGCACCGTATTGCTGACGTCGTTCGGATCGCTGGCTGGCGTGCGCGGCGCGTCGGTCGCGGACATCGCCGCGCTGCCGGGTTTCTCGACGGCGCTGGCGCAACGCATTGTCGACTATCTCAAGGTGAATTGAATGGACTGGCATCTCGAATGTTCCGACTGCGGCCACGTCGCACCGGCGGATGGACTGCCCACCGTCTGTTCCGTCTGCGGCCGTCCCTATCTGGTGCGCTACCCGAGCCGGATTCACCCGATCACCGAGCGCGCCGAGATCCGGCGACGGCACGGTATGTGGCGGTATCGGAGCTTTCTGCCGTTGGAGGGCGCAGAGGAACCGGTGACGCTCGGCGAGGGCGACACACCGCTCCTTCCGGCGCCGCGCCTCGCGAGTGCCGTGGGCCTCGACCATATCCTCGTCAAGGATGAAGGGACCAATCCCACCGGCTCGTTCAAGTCGCGCGGATTGAGTGCTGCGATCACTCGCGCCACGCTCGCCGGGGCACGCCAATTTGTGGTGCCCACCGCCGGGAATGCCGGTGTCGCGAGCGCCGCCTACGCCGCGCGGGCGGGTGCCACGGTGCGTGTCTACGCACCCAAGACCACGCCGGCCACCATTTTGTCGCAGATCGTGGCCTTTGGGGCGGACCTGGTGCTGCTCGATGGGCATATCGGCGATTGCGGCAAGGCTGCGCGTGCCTGGGCGACCGAAACGGGGGCAGTTGACCTGAGCACGTTGCGCGAGCCCTATCGGATCGAGGGGAAAAAGACGCTGGGCCTGGAGCTCGCGCTGCAGCTCAACTGGACCCTGCCGAGCGTGATCATCTACCCGACTGGCGGCGGCACGGGCCTGATCGGCATGTGGAAGGCATTCCTCGAATTGCAGCAGGCCGGATGGGTCACCGATCCCATGCCGCGGTTTTTCACGGTCCAGAGCACTGGCTGCGCCCCCATCGTCAAGGCGTTTGCCGAAGGGGCCGCCAGCGCTGATCCCTGGCCAGACCCCTGGACGGTGGCGAGCGGTCTCCGGGTACCGGGACCACTGGGCGACAAGCTGATGTTGCGCATCCTCCGGGAAAGCGGCGGCGGGGCGGTGGCCGTTCCCGACGAGGAGATGACCCGGCTGGCCGCCTTGGGGATGGCCCAGGAGGGGATCGACTTCGCGCCAGAGGGGGGCGGCTCGCTGGCCGCCGCTGCCGAGCTCAAGCGCCAAGGCCTGATTGGCGAGGCCGACCGGGTCGTGGCTTTCAACACCGGATCGGGATGGCTCTATCGGGATGCCGCCCAGTTATTGCTCGGCGCCACCTGATTGTCGATATTCCAGCACCGGAAAAACGACCCCGGCATTCACTGACAGATGCGAGGATTGGCAATGCGGATCAGCGGAACACTACTCGTTGCGGCGGTTTGCCTGGCGGCGCCCCTGCACGCCCAGACCACTTATAACCCGATCGTGGTCAAGGCGATGGCGGGGCGGTGGGTCCGGGCGCAGTGTGCTGCCAAGGGTGACTTCCGCAGCGCCAGCGCTGCCACCTACCTCGCGTACACCGATACGGCCAAGGATGAGGACCGCAAGCAGTCGCTCATGAAGTCGGCGGTCAGGGTGACGACCGAGGCGATCAAGGCCGGCTTTCCGACACCCGGCTCCTGGTATTACCTCGGCCGCGCCGATCTGATGCTGGGCGACGTGGTCGGTGCAGACACCGCGATGACCAAGGCTGCGACTCTGGCCCCCGATTGCGACCAGGAGCTCAAGGGCTTCCGGCAGATCGCCTGGAACGCACTGGTGCTGCCGACGGCGGAGCTGCTCAGCCACAAGTCCTACGATTCGGCGGTCGTCGATCTTCGGGCCGCGAACACGATTTCCCGCGAATACCCGCAGGGGTTCTTCAATCTCGCCATCGCGTACGTCGACCTGACGCAGTACGACAGTGCGGTGACGTATTTCAAGCTGGCCCAGGAAAAGTCCACCAAGGAAGCGCGCTTTGCCAGTACGGGTGACGATGCCACGATGAACCTGGCGCTGCTCTACCAGCAGAAGGGCGATCACAAGGACGCGATCACGGAGTTCCAGAAGTACATCGCGGTCAAGCCGAATGATGCCGCCGCAAAGAAGTCGATGGCGACGTCGATGCGGCTCTCTGGCGACACGGCCGGCGCCAATCAGGTGACCGCGGCACTGGCAGCGTCCGGCGACCTGAGTGCTGGCGAACTGATGCAGGAAGGCATCGACGCGTACAAGGCGCAGAAGTACGCCGAGGCGGTCGACTTCTTCACCAAGGTGCTCGACAAGGAGCCGGGCAGTCACGACGCCTTGTTCAACATCGCCAACATGTACCTGGCCCTCGGCAACGGTCCCAAGCTCGCGGAAGCCGCCAAGGCGTGCCTGGCGGTGTCGCCGCTGGGTCAGGACGATCTCAAGCTGCTGGCACAGGGTTACCGCATGTCGGCCGACACCAACAACATGCTCAAGGTGTTTGGCCAGTTGACCTCGTTGACCACCGCGGTAACGGTCACGCGGATGGCGCCAACCGCCACCGGCGCCACGCTCGTGGGGACCGCGACCGGAAGCGAAGGCCAGGACGCCAAGGGGAACACGATTCCGCCGACGCCGGTGACGCTGGTGTTCGAATTCCTCGACACGAAGGGCGCAGTGGTCGCCACGCAGGAAGCCGCCGTTCCGGCGCTGCAGCCATCGGCCAAGTTCGACATCAACGTCACCGCGACGGGTGCCGGAATTGTGAGCTGGCGCTACCACGTGAAGTGAGCTGTGAAGGGGCAGGCGCTGGTCTCACTGGTGCTTGCCCCGTGCTGGTGGAGTCAACGCGGGTGTAGCTCAGTTGGTAGAGCATCAGCTTCCCAAGCTGAGGGTCGCGGGTTCGAACCCCGTCGCCCGCTTGATGTAACCCGAAGCCCCGCAACGTACTATCCGTTGCGGGGTTTTTCGCGCCCGCAGGTAGTGCGGAATAAGTCGTGCAGAATCGCCCGGTCAGCAGCGCAACTCAGGAGGCACCAGGAAGCCGGCGCCGCAGCGACCCCGTCGTTTACTTTTTCTCTCCAGTTGCCCCGACGGGCCGGAATCGCCATAGCGCGGAGCGAAAGGACCGGGCGTCGTACACTATATGCCCGTCGGGACTCCAGCCGCCCTTCATATCGTAACCCGCGCCCGGCGGCAGCACGTCGAGCTTGCCGGTGGAGGGATCGAGAATGGCTGCCGGCCAGAACCACGATGACGTCGGAGTGACCTGCACGACGATCCGCCCGTCCGCGGCCACGGCATTCGACGTCAGATACACGCCCGACGCCAGCCGCAGATCACTATGCACCTCGATCTCGTGTTCGGCACTTCCGTCGAGCGGCACATGATACAGACGGACGTGACTGGCCTCGTCCGCTTCGATCACCAGGTAGCGGCCGCCCGGGTCGATGGCAACGGCATCACCAACGCGGATCTTGTGCGGCGGTCCCCCGGTGCTCGCAACGGCCCACACTGTGTTTGCCGTCGCGTAGTAGACCGTCGTGCCGTCGGGCGAACCGGCGATACTGAAGGCGTTCACGCCAGGAATGCGACGTATGAGCTGACCGGTGGCAATGGAAACAATCGCGACGGTGCGAGCCGGTCCGGCGCCGAGCATCAACAGCACCTCGTCGTGACCGAGGAGCGCGAATGGTCCATCGGTTGCTTCGCCGGTGTCCATGAACGGCGTGGCGTCCTTGCCAGGTGCGAGCACCATCACGCGCGATCCTGTTCCGGCGGTCACCCCGAGCAATGTGCGCCCGTCCGGCAGGGGAAGGTTGTTGGTCGCTGAAAAGGTGCCGTCGGGAATCATCAGCGCGTCGGTATGGTGATCGGACGGGGAGTAGCGGATCAGCTGTCGCGGGCGGTCATATTGATCGAAGTAGAGCGCATTGTCGCTCCCCACGTCGACCTGATACGACAGGGAAGTGAGCGTGGCGAGAGTGCGCGTCCGGTCTGACCCGTCTCGCGCAACCGCAACGATCCGCTGCAGCGGGCCATCATGAGTGCCAATGACGACCCACTGATTATCGGGAGTCGTTGCGAGCGAATAGAGCGAAAATGTCGAGTCTGGCGCCAGGCGCCGGACGCGCTTGCTGTTCAGATCGATCGCATAGAGATGGTTGGCGGAATCCTTTTGCGTTGCTGGCCGCCCAAAGAAGGCTGCCTCCTTGCCGTCGGGAAACGCGTGGTAAAGCGAAATCTGCAGATTGTTGTCGCCAATGGCGTTCAGCGTATCGATTCGCCCGCTCTCGGGCCAGAAGCGGTACAGTTGCAGGTTGCGATCGGCATTGACCCGCTCGACCAGCAGCGATCCGTCTGGCAGGGCACCCGGGAACGCCGCGTTGGGAAGCACGAGACGCTCTTCGGAGCCGAGAGGCGAAACGCTGTACACGCCGTTGGGGACATCCAGGATGCGATCATAGTAGATCTTGCTGTCATCGGGCGACCACGAGGTTGTACCCACCAGCCCGCGCGAGCGGTCGGTCGCGAGCACGCGCCAGTCGCCCGATGCCGGCTTGAGTACCGCCGGTTGCGTCTCGCCATCCACCATGGCGTTGAAGGCAACGAGTTGTGCGTCGTGGGAAACCGTGGGCTGGGTTGCGACCTGCGGTCCGCCAAGGAGCTCGCCGTGCCACTCAGTCGACAGGTCGCCCGCGGTGGACGCCGTGCGGCGCCCGATGAAGAACGCAGCGACCACTGCCATCGCGCCTGCGCCTGCCAGCGACCACAGGCGTGACGGCCGCCCTGCAACCGGTCGCGCCGCACGCTGCACCCCACCGCGTTGTTCCGTCGTTCCCGTTCGCAATGCCTCGGCGAACGCCGCAGCAGTCGCAAAGCGATCGGCCGGAAGCTTTTGCAGGGCGATGTGCACCGCATCGTCAACGTGCGGTGGAATGCTTTTCCGAAGCGTGCTCGCTTCCACCGGCTCGGCGGTCATCACCTTGGCGACAATGGCTTGCGCGGTGGGGCCCGTGAACGGCGGCTCGCCGGTGAGCATTTCGTACGTTGTGCAGCCGAGAGCGTAGACGTCGGTGCGCGCGTCGAGTTCGCGCTCGCCCATGGCCTGTTCGGGCGACATGTACTGCGGCGTGCCGAGGGACATGCCGGTTTCGGTCATGCGGGCGCCGCCAGTCTTTGACGCGGCGAGCGCAATGCCAAAATCCGCCACCAGGGCGTGCCCGCCGTGGAGCAGGATGTTCTCCGGCTTGATGTCGCGATGGATGATGCCGTGCTGGTGCGCGTACTGCAGCGCGTCGGCCACTTCGGTGGCGATACGGAGAGCCTCCGCGATCGGCAATTGCTTTTCGCGTGTCAGGCGGTCGCGAAGCGACTCGCCATCGACAAATGGCATGACATAGAACACGGTGCCGTCGACAGTACCCGAGTCAAACAACGACAGGATGTGGGGATGCTGTAGGTTGGCGGTCGTCTTGATTTCGCTCAGGAAGCGGTCCGCGCCAATCACCGCCGCAAGTTCGGGGCGGAGGACTTTGATGGCGACCTGGCGTTCGTGCCGGATATCCTGCGCGAGGTAGACCGTGGCCATGCCGCCGGCGCCGAGTTCGCGCTCGATGCGGTAGCGGTCGGCCAGACTTGCCCGGAGCGTGTCGATGGTCACTTCTCGATCAGCTCCACCACGGAGATATCGCTCTGGCGGTCATTGACGGCGAAGAAGATCCGCTGGCCTCCGACTGCGAATTCATCACGATACGACGGCTTGGACAGGTCATCGAGCCTCGCAACGAGACGCGGTGCGCCCCCGTCGAGCGGCAACAGCCAGAACATCGCTCGGCCGTCGGCGTCGTGACTGTTGAAGTACACCGATCGCGAATCCGGACTCCACCGCACGTCCTGCACCTGCGGATCCGTTGGCGTGCGTCGAACGTAACGCATCTTCACCTGGTCAGAGCCCGCCACGTAGACGGCAAGGGTATCCCGTCCGACGGCACCACCATTCAACCGGTCCGTGGACCACCGCCCGTCCAGAGATTGGAACGGGTGTGCCGGCGCGGGATTCAGAGCATGCCAATGGCCGGCGCTGTCCCGCTTCGCGGCCCCGCCACAGACCTTCGAGATCTGCGAATTGGCGCATTGCCAGAACAAGGTTGTGCCATCGGCCGACCACGCGGGCCAGATTCCGGGCGTCGCGTCGTCGTTTACCCGCTCGATCGGGCCACCCTCCATCGGCTTGACCATGATGATGCCGTGAGTCGTGCCCTCCCGATAGGAGTAATAGCCCAGCCACT
>DATAVM010000012.1:0-1796 GCA_036267775.1 Gemmatimonadales bacterium | reverse complement strand
TCCGATGCTGCTCAACGAAATGCAGCAACAGGCCGCCGAGATCCGCGAGCTAAAGAAGCAGGTAGTCGAGATGCAAGCGGGTTTGCTCAAGTTTCAAGCGAAGGAAGAACTTGTCGCCTTACAGCCTAAGGATTAACTCGTCGCGCAGCGTTAATGCCAGATTCTCAGACTCCCGCCCTCGTGGCGGAAGTCCGATTGTGATTGGCTTACGGCATAGCGGACATTCGTGACCGGCAGAAATGAGCATGACCACCATTCTTGATGGCGATTGCGCCTTTGGCGGTCAAGTTTGTTGATGGTTTGATAGGGATCCCCATCAGGGATCTTGATTAAAAGATCCCCTCCGGGGAGTCTCCGGTTACCAAGCCAGGAGACCCCCGAAGTGTGCCACGACGTACTACAAGACCCCACGTTTTTTAGATTTCTTTCCCGGATTGACCACGAGTTTGCCGCCGAGACCCGAGCCAGGCGCTGCCCCGGCTGCGAGGGGCCTCTGCACGTGGCGAATTACCCCCGTAAACCTCGTGGCTGCCCGGCCGCGGTGCGCGAAGAGTATTCCCGACGTCTGAGTTTCACCTGCGGACGGTGCGATGCGCGCTCGACGTCGCCGTCGGTGCGCTTTGCTGGCCGCCGGGTGTATCTGGCGATGGTGTTGATGTTGAGGTCACCGCCGGGCAACAGGTTCGCGCAGGAACTGTGTGATCTGTTCAGCATCCCGGCGCGCACGCTGAAGCGCTGGCGCACGTGGTGGCGAGAAGGCTTTCCCACGACACGATTTTGGCAATCGATGCGCGAACGGTTCATGCCGCCAGTCGTGATCGACGGACTACCCCAAAGCTTGGTGAGCCGCTTCGAGAGCGAGTCGATGTCGGATCGGCTCACGCAGGCACTGCGATGGATCGCGCCGCTGAGCACGCGGATGCCGATCAGGTAATCCGAGGCTCACGGCGTACCCGCAGAGGATGCCGATAGCTCAACGGTAGGCGGCTTTGTAGCCTTCGATCCCATGAGCGGCGCCGGTGTGGCGTCACAATGGGAGCGATGTTGAGTTCTGAGGACGATCTACCGCCACGAGATCGGTGGGCGCGGCTGCGCTTCGCGATCATCGGGCCGTTGCTCGCGGCGCCGCCCGCCGCCGGCGAACTGCACGAGGCGTTGACCGTGTTGGCGGCCAAGACCTGGCGCCATCCGTTCACCGGGCTCGACGTGCGCTTCGGCGTCTCGACGATCGAGCGTTGGCTGTACGCCGCAAAAAGAGCCGCCGATCCCGTGCGGGCGCTGCGTAATCAGGTACGGCGCGACATCGGTCGGTTCCCGAGTCTGTCGGTCGAGGCGGTGGCGGCGCTAGCCACGCAGTATGGCAATCACCCGGGCTGGACCGCGCAACTGCACCACGACAACTTGCGGGTCACGCTCGCCGCCGCGGGGCTCTTGTGTCCGTCGTACCCGAGCGTCCGACGCTACCTCAAAGCCGCGGGGTTGCTGCGGCGTCGGCCGCCGAAACGCAGCACCGACGGCGCCATCGCCGCCCGCGATCGGCTCGAGCAGCGCGAGGTACGCAGCTACGAAGTCGAACACGTCCTGCAGCTGCTGCACCTCGACTTCCACCACGGCTCGCGCAAGGTGCTGACCCGCAGCGGCGCCTACGTCAAACCTCTGCTGGTCGGCTTCATCGACGACCGCTCGCGGTTCCTCTGCCACGCCCAGTGGTACACGAACGAGGGCAGCCGGGAACTGGTTCATGGTCTGTGCCAGGCGCTGCAGAAGGTGGGCCTGCCGCGCTCGCTGATGACCGA
>DATAVM010000011.1:0-40657 GCA_036267775.1 Gemmatimonadales bacterium | reverse complement strand
CGCGGCGAGCGGATCAAGCTCACCTACGAGCTGGCCGATGTGAACGAGTGGAGCGTAGACTTTACCCGCGACGTACAGCCCGGCGATCGCTTTGTGGCGGTGGTCGAGCGCCAGATTTCAGAAGACGGCGAAGTGCGGCTGGGTGCAGTGCTCGCGAGCGATCTGTCGATTGGTCACAAGTCGCTCCAGGCCTATCGGTATACCCACACCGACGGTTCGAGCGACTTCTACGACGGCAGCGGCAACGCGGTGCGCCGCGCATTTCTCAAGGTGCCGGTGGCGTTCCGCTACATCTCCAGCCCGTTTTCGTTCCGGGTGCATCCCATTCTCGGCACCTGGCTCAAGCATCAGGGCACCGACTACGCCGCGCCCATGGGCACACCGGTGCGCGCGGCCGGCACCGGTGTGGTCACCATTGCCGGCTGGCACGGTGATTACGGCAACATGATCGAAATCCGCCATACCAACGGGATTACCACGCGCTACGGGCACTTGAGCCATATCGAGGCGAACATCAAGCCGGGCGTGCATGTGGCGCAGAGCGATGTGATCGGCGAAGTCGGCATGACCGGCATGGCGACCGGGCCGCACTTGCACTACGAGTTCCGCGTGGACGGCGTCGCCCGTGATCCCGAAAGCGTCAAGACCGAGTCAGGGCCACCGCTGCCGAATGCGGAGCGCGGCGATTTTCAGCGTCAGCGCGCCATCCTGGCGGCACTGCTCAACCCCGGCTCGCCAGTCCCGGCGAGTTCGTCCGTCACCGACTAGACCCGCCCTCGCGTGCTCGCTCTGGCGCTTGCCATCGCGGTCGCAGTCGCGCTGGCGTGGTGGAGCTGGCGCGAGCGGCTGAATGAACCTCGCGCCCGGCTCGCTGCCGGCGCGCGCGCCGTGGGACTCGCGGCTCTCCTCCTCCTGCTGCTCGATCCCGGCATCGGCGTGCGCGCCGGCGGCGGTCGCGCGATCGTGCTGCTCGACAACTCCATCTCGATGCACGCCGCGGGTGGTCAGGCCGCCGAAGCAGGCAAACTTGCAGCCTCGCTGGGCGACACGGTGCCGTTCGGCGAAGCCGCACCTGGCGAGCCCGGCGGTCGGACGGCGCTCAGTGATGCACTGGCCGGTGCCGTGGCCGCCGGGCGTCCGGTGGTCGTGGTGACGGATGGTGAGATCGCGGACTCCGCCGCGATCCCCGCCGATCTCCTGGCGCAGGCCACCGTGCGCGTACTGCCGCGGCGCACGGGAGCGGACATGGCACTCGTCGACGTGCGCGCTCCATCACGCCTTGCGGCCGGTGACTCGCTTACGATGGACGTTGATGCGTGGCGTACCCCCGATGCACCCGATACAGCGAGCGTACTGGTACTCGATGGCAACACGCCGCTGCTGCACGGCGCACTCCGCTTTGCCGGCGCGCGCGCGCAACTGCACCTGACGGGCGCGTTGCCGCACGGCATGAAGGGCGAGCACTGGCTGCAGGTGATTCGTGCGGGCGCCGCGGACGCGGAGCCGGGCGATGACGCGCGCTGGCTCAAGCTCAACGTGACGCCGGCGCCTGGGATCGTCCTGCTTGCCGACACGCCCGACTGGGATGCACGCTTTCTCTATCGCACGCTGGTCGATGTGGCGGAATCGCCGGTGCGGGGATATGCGCAGCTCGAACGGGGACAGTGGCGCCGCATGGACAACCTGCAGCGGGTGACGACCGCCGATGTCACGGCCGCCGCGCGTGCTGCCGATGTGCTCGCGGTGCGCGGCAACGTGGACCCCTGGCGCAGTGCTGCGCACGCACGACTGCTCTGGCCCGAAGGAACGCTCGATGGCGACTGGTATGTCGTGCCCGGCGGCATCTCGCCCGTGACCGGCGCCTTTGCCGGCGTCGACGCCGACTCACTCCCGCCCGCCACGTCGGTGCGGCCGATCAGTGTGGACTCATCGCGCGACTGGATTGGTGCAACGGCCCGCCGGGCACGCCGCGGCGCAGCCATTCCCGTGATTGCCGGGCATGGCGACGCAGCGACCGGCCGCACCGCGACACTCGCCGCGGATGGCCTCTACCGCTGGGCCTTTCGCGGCGGCGCGAGCGAGCAGGTCTGGCGGACGATGATCTCGGGCGTGCTCAGCTGGTTGCTCGCCACACCCGACGTCGAAGGTGCGCGCGCTCGGCCCGTGGCCGCGGTGACCGGACGCGGTCGCGCGGTGCGCTTTCGCTGGACGGGCGACAGCACGCCTCAGCCTCTTGCGGTGCGTATCGCGAGCATTGACGGCGGTCCCGCTGGCAATCCCGCGCATCCAGTATCGCGGGCCGATACGCTGCGTTTTGACGCGAGCGGCGAGGCGTCGCTGGTATTGCCAGTGGGGACCTACCGGTACACCCTCGACGGTGGCGTCACCGGAACACTTGCCGTCGAGCCCTATGCCGATGAGCTCGTGCCGGCCGCCATCACGCTGCACGATCACACGGCGACCGTGGCCGTGGCCCGACCGCGCCGTTCGCTGCGCGAATCGGTCTGGCTCTTTGCGGTGGTGGTGGCTGCCTTTGGCGCCGAGTGGCTGCTGCGGCGCAGGCTGGGATTGCGGTAATGGCGCGCCTTGGCGATAAGCCCGGCCTCTGGCAGCGGATCAAGCGACTCGCGCTCACCGATGTGCGCGCACTCGCGCGTGGTCTCAACGCCGCCGATCTCGAGCAGATCGAGCAGCTGCTGATCGAATCCGACTTTGGCGTCCCCGCGACGCTCGACCTGATCGAGTATCTCGAGGCCGAAGTGCGGCGCGGCAAACTGCGCACCGACGTCGACCTCAAGAGCGCGCTGGCCCAGCGTCTTGCGGCGCTGCTCGCCGGACCGCCCGAGCCGGGCGTTCTTGCACGCCCGGTGAGCGGCCCCGCCGTGGTACTCATCATGGGTGTCAACGGTGTCGGAAAGACCACGACCATTGCCAAGCTCGCCTATCGCCTGCAACGCGACGGCCAGAAGGTCATCCTCGGCGCGGCCGACACCTACCGGGCCGGCGCCATCGCCCAGCTCGAGACGTGGGCCGAGCGGATCAAGGTGCCGTGCGTGTCCGGTGCGCCAGGCGGTGACCCGGCGGCGGTCGCGTTCGCGGCGATCGAAGCGGGCGTCTCGCGGGGGATGGACGTGGTGCTCATCGACACCGCGGGGCGTCTGCACACGCAGGATGGTCTGATGGCCGAGCTCGGCAAGGTGGCCCGCGTATCGGGTCGGAAGATTGCGGGAGCGCCGCACGAAGCGTTTCTGGTGCTCGACGGCACCGTGGGACAGAATGCGGTCCAGCAGGGAAAGCTCTTCGCGGAAGTGGTCCGGCCCACGGGATTGATTGTTACCAAGCTCGACGGCAGCGCGCGCGGCGGTGCGGTCGTGGCACTCCGGCGCGAGCTGGATGTGCCGATCCGCTTCCTGGGGGTGGGCGAAGGGATCGGCGATCTCGAAGCGTTCGACGCCACGCGGATGGCGGCGGTGCTGATCGGAGAAGGCTGAGTGCGCCGTGCTGGTCTGGGGGCACTGTGGCTTGGGGCACTGCTGATCCTGGTGGCGTACGCGACCGCGTGGCTGCACGGCGGCGCGCCAACCTGGGGTGTCGTTGCGATGATCACCGGTGCCGCGTTCACGCTCGGCGGCACGCTCGTGCTCGGTGCCTGGCGTGGTCACAACACGGCCATGATCGCGGCGACCGCGATCTTTCTTGTTGTGGTGGTGATCGCCGGATTTTCGCTGCCATTGGTGCTCGCTCCCGAAAGCTCCACCGGTGCGTTGCTGCTGGGCCTGCCAGTGCGGGCGGCGATCGAGATCTATGGCGTGGGACTTCTGCCGATTGTGGTACTCCCGTTTGTCTTTGCGCGCGAGTTCAACACGGCGGATCTGGACCAGGCCTCGCTCGCGGCGCTCCGTGAAGAGTGCGCCCGGTTGCGCGCGGAATGACCATCCTGCGTCTCCTCGCCTTCCAGACGCATGCGTTGCCCACCGTTCCGACGCCGGATATTGTCGCGGTCGGCATCGTCTACTTTGTTGTCTGCGCCGCGATCGCGGTGTGGGCCGCGCGCCGCACGCATACCGCGAGCGATTTCTTTGTGGCCGGCGGCGGCATCGGCCTCTGGACCATGGCGCTGGCGGCGATGGCGGCGACGCTCTCGGGCTTCATCTTCATTGGCGGGCCGGGACTCCTCTATTCGTACGGTATTGGCGCGCTGTTCATTTCCCTGTCAGCGTCCATTACCACACCGCTGAGCGCGTGGGCGCTGGCGCGGCGCATGCGCCTCCTGCGCGAAGTGCGCGGGCTGATGACCGTCCCCGACGCGATTGGTGCCCGCTATCGCTCACCGGCGGCGCAAGGATTGTCGGCAGTGGCAATTCTGGTCGCGTCAGTGGGCTATATCGCGGCGAACCTGCTCGCGCTCGGATGGGTGGTCGACGCCATCTTCCACACCGGTCTCGACACCGGCATCATTGCTGGTGCCGCGGTTGTGATCGCGTACTCCGCGACCGGTGGCATGCTGGCCGGTGTCTACACCGATCTTTTTCAAGGTGCGATCAAGACCTTTGCATCGGTTGGCATCTTTATCACAGTGCTCCACACCGGCGGCGGGATGGGGGGAATCTCGCGCGCCATTCTCGCGCGCGAACCGGCATTCCTGGGGCCGTGGGGCGTGCTTCCACCGCTGGCCGCCCTTTCGTACTTCTTTGTCTTTGGCCTCGGCACCCTCGGCCAGCCGCAGGTGATCACCAAGTATTACATGCTCAAGGACCCGCGTCAGCTGCGCTGGTATCCGCTGCTGATGACCGTGGTGCTGATCCTCACGCTGCTGCTCTTCTTCAGCGTGGGCATTGGCGTCAAGGCCGCAGTGCTCAACGGCACGCTGGCGCCGCTCGCGGCCAGTCGCGCGGATGATGCCACGCCGATGTTTCTGCTGCACCAGACCGCGCCACTGCTCGCAGGTATCGTCTTCAGCGGCATCGCGGCGGCCATTATGGGCACTGTCAACGCATTCATGAGCGTGGGCGCGGCGGCCGTAACGCACGATCTGCCGGTGGCGTTTGGCCGGCCAGTACCGGGCGAACTCGGACTCGGCCGTATCTCGACCCTGGTGATCGGCGTCCTCGCCACGCTGCTGGCGCTCCGGAGTGGGCAGCTGGTGGTCTTTCTCGGGATCGCAGGCTGGGGACTCTTTGCCTCGACATTGGTGCCGGCGTTGGCCATCGGCCTCAACTGGACCGGTGCCACGCGTGCCGGCGCGATCGCGTCGATGGCGGTCGGATTGGCGTTTACGCTCACGTTCGAGTCGCTCTCGTGGTTCAAGGTGTACAAGTTTCCCACGGGAGTGCAGAATGCCGGGGCGTCGCTGGTGCTGTCGCTGCTGGTCTTTCTTGTGGTTTCCTGGCTTACCCGCCGCCACGCCGACGGCGAGCTCGACGCAGACGTCCGCCTGATCATGGAGAAATGATGCGATTCGACGAACTCTTCCTCGGCCAGTCCGCGTCGGTCACCAAAGTGATTTCCGACGACGAGATGCGACGCTTTGCCGAACTCACCGGCGATTTCAGCGCCATGCACTTTGACGATGCCTTTGCCAACGAATCGCGCTTTGGCGGCCGGATCGCGCACGGCCTGCTTTCGGCCTCGCTCTTTTCCGCAGTGCTCGGCATGCACTTGCCCGGAACCGGCACGATCTACCGTGGTCAATCGCTGCGCTTTCTGCTGCCGGTGCGTCCGGGAGATACCATCGTCGCCACCGCCGAGGTCACGGTGCTGGTGCCGGAGAAGCGGCGAGTGACGCTGCGAACCACCTGCACCAACCAGCGTGGCGAGATGGTCATTGACGGCGAAGCGCAGATGCTGATGCTGGCCTGAACGGTGCCCCAGCTCCGGCTCGACACTCCGGTCCAGTTTCTCAAGCACATCGGGGAGAAGCGAGCGGAAGCGTTTGCCCGGCTGGGCGTGCATTCGGTGCAGGACCTGTTGCTGCACCTGCCGCATCGATACCTCGACGCCTCCACGGTGACACCGCTGGCGCGTGCGCGCGTTGGCGACGACATCGCCTGTGTCGGCACGGTGATGAGCAAGGGCGTGCTTCCCACGCGCAAGGGCCTCCGGATCTTTCACGCCGTGCTGCAGGACGAGAGTGGCCGCCTGGAATGCGCGTGGCCGGGACAGGCCTTTCTCGATCGCACCATTCGCGAAGGGCAGGTGCTGCTCGTTGCGGGCCCGGTGCGCTTCTACCATGGCCGGCAGATGGCGCCGCGGGAAATGGTCATCCTTGGCGATGCGACCGATGCTCCGGTGATGGGCCGTGTACTGCCGGTGTACCCTGCCACGGAAGGCCTTTCGCACAAGCAGGTCCGCGCAGTCATCACCATGCGTCTCGACGCGATGATCCCGCTGCTCGCGGACATTCTTCCCGAACATCTTCGCACGCGATTTGATCTGCCGGCACTCGGTGATGCGCTGCGAGCCGTCCATCGTCCGGCGACTGTAGCCGAGGCCGAGCGTGGGCGACGACGGCTGGCGGTGGACGAATTGCTCGACTTGCAGTTGATGCTGGCGCGGTCGCGCGCACTGGCGCGTCAGGGCCAGCGCGGCACACGCTTTGTGGTGCGGAAGACGCTCACGACCGCGCTGCGCGACGGATTGCCGTGGCCGCTCACGGCGGATCAGAAGCGCGCGGTGCGCGAGATCTTTGCCGACATGACCACCGACCAGCGGATGCATCGTCTGCTCATGGGCGACGTGGGCACCGGCAAGACGGTGGTCGCGCTCTTTGCGATGCTGCTGGCGCTGGAGAACGGCTATCAAGCGGCGTTGATGGCACCCACAGAACTGTTGGCGGAACAGCACTATGCAACGCTCTCACGGCTTGTGGCACCGCTGGGCATCGTGCCCGAGCTGCTGCTCGGGCGTCTCGGCGCCGCCGACAAGCGTGCGGCGCGTGCGCGACTCGCCAGTGGCGAAACCCGGCTGGTGATCGGGACACACGCGCTGGTGCAGGAGACGGTGGCGTTTGACCGGCTGGGCCTGGTCGTGATTGACGAGCAGCATCGCTTTGGCGTGGAGCAGCGCGCGGCGCTGATGCACAAAGGGGAAGCGCCCGACGTGCTGCTCCTCACCGCCACGCCGATCCCGCGGTCGCTTGCACTCACGCGCTTTGGCGATCTCGACATTTCTGCGCTGCGCAATCGCCCGCCGGGGCGCGGACGCATCCGAACGGCGCTCCGGGCCCCGGCGCATCGCAATCGTGTCTTCCAGTTTGTCCGCCAGACGGCACTCGACGGCGGCCAGGCGTATGTGGTGTTGCCGGTGATCGAGGAGTCGGAGCGGGCGGATGTGCGCGCGGCCGAGACGATGGCCACGACATTGCGGGCGCAGTGGCCGGATGTGACCGTTGGTCTCGTGCATGGTCGCCTCAAGGCGCCCGAGCGCGATCGCGTGATGCGCGAGTTTCGCGATGGCACCATTGGCGTGCTGGTCGCGACCACGGTGATCGAGGTCGGTATTGACGTGCCCAATGCGACAGTGATGGTGATCGAGCATCCGGAACGCTTTGGTCTGGCACAGCTGCATCAGCTGCGCGGACGCGTGGGGCGGGGTAGCAAGGAATCGCACTGCATTCTGCTGGCGGCCGGCGACCGGATTCCCGAGCGCCTGCGCGCCTTTGCACAGACGGATGACGGCTTCAAGATCGCGGAGCTCGATCTGGAAGAGCGCAGTCACGGCGATCTTCTGGGAGCCAGGCAATCGGGTGGCGCGGATTTCCGGATTGCCCGCTTTCCGGATGACACCGATCTCCTGGCCGAAGCGCGCGCGCTCGCGCATGCCGTGCTCGAAGCGGATCCCACCCTCGCCAAACGCGAGAACCGTGAGTTGCGGACGCGGGCGCTCGCACGTTATCCGCGCGGCGAGATTCTTTTCCGGGTGGGGTAGCCTTCCACATGTACAGCACCTGCCTCTACTGCACGCATGACCTGGGCGCCAACGCGGTGGTGGAATCGCTGCCGGTGGGGCGGCGCATTGCGTTCGATGCTGGCACCGGCCGTCTGTGGGTAGTCTGCCGCCACTGCGCCAAGTGGAATCTCGTGCCGTTCGACACGCGCCTCGAAACGATCGACGCCTGCGAGCGCCTTTTTCACGACACGCGCACGCGATATTCCACCGACAACATCGGTATTGCGCGCCTGCCCGAAGGCCTCGACCTGGTGCGTGTTGGCCGCGCGCAGCGGCCCGAGTTTGCCGCGTGGCGCTATGGCGATCAGTTTGGCAGGCGGAGAAGGCGACAGGCCATGATGATCGGCGCTGGCGTGATTGGCGGCGCGATATTCCTGATTGGCGGTCACGCGCTGCGCACGGCGGGCATATCGATTGGTTTTGCGCCGAATCTGCTGACCAATGCTGTTGGCGCGTACAGCCGCCACCGCGTGGTGGTGCGGCATCCGCCAGGTGAAGAGGGAAATGGGGGCGGGGTGATGACCGAGTTCGACGCCCGAAAGAGCGCCATCCGTGCGCAGGGTGACACGTGGATCGCGGCACTCCCGATGCGCCGCATGGTCGCCGGGCGAATGGTCTCGCCGACCAACCGGCCAGTCGCTACGGGCTTCAGTGGCGCCGAGGCGATCGCCGCACTTGGCCGCGTCATGCCGCGCCTCAACGGTACCGGCGGATCGCAACGCGCGGTGGGCAATGCGGTCCGGCTGGTCGACGACGCCAAGTCGGTCGATGGCGTGATTCAGATTGCACTTCGCGGCGAAAACGTCGCGAGCGACGGCGAGATGATGCTCAAGAGCGTGCCCACCTGGGAGCGCCTCGCGCTGGAAATGGCGGCACACGAGCAGACGGAACGCGCCGCACTCGAGGGCGAATTGAAGCTCCTCGAACGCCAATGGCAGCAGGCCGACGCGCTCGCCCGTGTGGCTGACAGTCTGGCGCTGCCAGAATCGCTCGACCCCGACGGCGATCGCTAGATTTGTCAGGTGTACCGCACTTGTCTCTACTGCACGCACGACCTCGGCCACAACGAGGTGCTGGAAGAACTCCCTATTGGGCGCCGAGTAGCGTTCGATGCGGAGCAGGGACGGTTATGGGTGATCTGTCGGTCGTGCGCGCGCTGGAACCTCGTGCCGTTCGACGGCCGGCTTGAAGCGATTGATCACTGCGAACAACTCTTCCGGGATTCGCGCAAGCGCTTCTCAACCGACCATATCGGGCTCGCACGTCTGAGCGAGGGACTCGAGCTGGTGCGCATTGGCGCGGCACTCCGGCCGGAATTCGCCGCGTGGCGCTATGGCGATCGCTTCGCGTCCCGGCGGCGTCGCAACATCCTCGTCGCGACGACGGTGGGCGTGGCCGGCGTCGGCGCGGTGATCGGTCTCCACGTCCTGATCGGCGGAGTGGCCGGCGTTCAACTCCTGTTTCAAGGCGCCAGCCAGGCATACCAGCGGCGCCGGATCGCCGCGCGCTTTGTCCCGGAATCCGGGGGACGCACCCTCACGCTCACACGACGCGACATCGGGTCCGCCACGCTGCACTCGGTGCCGGGCGATGCTGGCTGGGCGCTCACGGTGCCGGCGCGGTTCGATGTGCCGGGGCGCTGGGCCGCGGACAGGGTGGTGGACGATGAGGTGCAATTGACGGGCGCCAACGCGGTCCTGGCGCTGGGCCACCTTCTGCCGGCGGTGGCGGGGATATCCGGGTCGCGTCCGCAGGTTCAGCGAGCGGTGGGGCTGATCGAGGACTGTCCCACGATCGAGTCGCTGACCCGCAAATATCAGCGGTACTGGTCCGACGGTACTGCGCGGCCGGGGCCGCTCTCCAAGCTCGCCGTGGAGTCGCGCCTCGCACTCGAAATGCTCGCGAACGAGTCGTCGGAACGCCGCTGGCTCGAAGGCGAGCTCAAGCTGCTGGAACACCAGTGGCGCGAGGCGGATCGGCTCGCGGCGATCGCCGATTCGCTGGCCGTCCCGGACGGCGTGGCGGACCAGTTGGAGACTTTCCGCAAGCGCGATCGCTGATTGGTCGCCGTTCGCGGCGAATGTCATCCCGCTGTTATCCCGCTGTAACGCGCGCGCGACGCCCCAGCAATCCGCCGGAAGGAGCTTGCGTACCGGAGGTTCTCCTGTACCAGACCTGCCTCTTCTGCGCCAAACCCCTCGACACCAACGACCAGCTTGAATGGTTGCCGGTCGGGCGGCGCATTGCCTTCGATTCTGCGCGCGGCCGGCTCTGGATCGTGTGCCGGCGGTGCGTCAAGTGGAATCTCGTGCCGTTCGATCAGCGTCTTGAGGCCATCGACGATTGCGAGCGCCTCTTTCGCCGCACGCACACGCGCTTCTCGACCGACAACATCGGCCTGGCGATGGTCGATGGCGGTCTCGAGCTGATTCGCATTGGTCCCGCACTCCGTCCGGAGTTCGCGGCATGGCGCTACGGCAACGATCTCCTCCGCCGCAAGGCGCCGGTATGGCGCGCCTATCCCGACCCACGACCGACGGTGATCGATCCCTGGACGCGCCAGCTCACCGAGGTGCGGCCGGAGTCGGCCCGGCGCGCCGCACTCACCATCAGCGACGCCGGCCAGTGGCGGCTCGAAATCCCCTATCGCCACGAGAACGAACCACGCCGCATCGCCGAGCTTTTTGCGCAGCCGCCGAGCATTCGCGATACGCCCTGGCTGGGTCTCTTTGCGGGTGAGACACTCTTTCCCACGCTGGGACGAATTCTCCCGTCCCTCGAGCCGCGTCGAGCGTCGGCGGTCGACGTGCAGACCGCGGTGCAACTGGTCGACCGGACCGATGGCCCGACCGATCTCCTGCCGTACGTGGTGGGCCGCCCGCTCAAGTTTGCCACCAGCCGCGAGTATCCGGTGGCGGAAATCGCCCGCGAGATCAGGCTGGCGTTGGAGATTGCCGCGCATGAAGAGACGGAGCGGCGCGCACTGGAAGGTGAATTGCGCCTGCTGGAGCGGCAATGGCGCGAAGCCGACGCGGTGGCCGCGTTCGCCGACAGACTGGCGATGGGGGAGGAGCCGGCCTAAAATCCGCGATGCCCTTCGTTGCCATTGACGGTCTTCGCGAACATGTCGGTGCGGTGGTTTCAGTGCGTGGCTGGGTGATGACCACGCGCTCCTCCGGCAAGATTGCCTTTCTCGTGCTGCGCGATGGCTCCGGCTATCTGCAGGCAGTCTTTCCCAAGAACGAGATCGTCGATGGCGCCTGGGAGCGCTTTGGCACGCTCACGCAGGAAGCCAACGTGACCGTGACCGGCACGGTGCGCGCCGATGCGCGCGCGCCCGGAGGTTTTGAGCTCACCGCCAGCGACGTGACAATGACCTCGCCGAGCGTCGAATATCCGATCACGCCCAAGGAGCACGGCACCGCTTTCCTCTTTGAGCATCGTCATCTCTGGTTGCGGTCGCGCCGGCAGGTAGCGATCGCCCGGGTGCGGAACGAGATCGAGCACGCGATCGCGGATTTCTTCTACGATCGCGGCTTCGCGCGTGTCGACACGCCAATCCTCACCGGCTCCATTGGTGAAGACGCGGGCGAACTCTTCTCCACCGACTATTTCGATCTCGGCAAGGCGTATCTCGCGCAGACCGGACAGCTCTACGTCGAAGCCGCCGCCGCCGCGCTCGGCAAGGTCTACTGCTTTGGTCCGACCTTTCGCGCCGAGAAATCCAAGACGCGCCGGCACCTGACCGAGTTCTGGATGTGCGAGCCCGAGGTCGCGTTTGCCGACAGCAACGACAACATGCTGCTGCAGGAAGCGCTTCTTACGTATCTGGTGGGGCGGGTGCTGGAGCGGCGCAAGGAAGAACTCAAGGAGCTCGAGCGCGACATTGCACCATTGGAGAAGATCGCCGGGCCGTTTCCGCGGATCACATACACCGATGCGATTGCCAAGCTGCAAGCGGGCGGCAGCGACATCCAGTGGGGCACTGATCTTGGTGCCGACGACGAGACAGTGCTCGCCGGTGCGCACGACCAGCCGCTCTTCGTGATGAACTATCCCAAACAGGTCAAGGCGTTCTACATGAAGGAGAACCCCGACGATCCGCGCACGGTGCTCAACAATGATTGCCTGGCGCCGGAAGGGTATGGCGAGATCATCGGTGGATCGCAGCGTGAAGACGACTACGATCGCCTGCTGGCGCGCATCACGGCGCAAGGCCTCGATCCCGCGAGCTACGGCTGGTATCTCGACCTGCGCAAGTACGGCGGTTTTGTGCATTCAGGCTTTGGCCTGGGCCTCGAGCGGACCGTCGCGTGGATCTGCGGCGTGCCGCACATTCGCGAGACGATCGCGTTTCCGCGGCAGATCCACCGGCTTTATCCATGATCGCTATTCGCGCGTCTTGACCTCGTCCCACAACTGATCGAGTACGTCGAGGCCGGCAGTCGTCATGTCAATCTCGCGTGCGTGCGCCAATGCTTCGACCTGTGCAAATCGCGCGCGGAACTTCCGGTTGCTTCCTTCGAGCGCCGGTCCCGGTTGGACGCCCGCCTTGCGTGCGAGGTTGACCACCGCAAAGAGCAGGTCGCCAATTTCTGATGCGAGCGCGGCACGGGCACTATTGCCACCGGCGAGTTCGTGCTCCACTTCGGCGAGTTCCTCGCGCACCTTGGCGGCCGGCCCGGCGGCGTCCGGCCAATCAAAGCCCACGGCTGCCGCGCGCTCCTGCAGTCGCCACGCCATCAACAGATCGGGCAGTGTCGGCGCGAGGCCATCGAGCGTGCCGTGACGGCCGGTCCGCTCCCGCGCCTTGAGCCGTTCCCAGCCTTCGGCCGGCCCGAGATCGAACAGATGCGGATGACGCCGGCGCATCTTGGCCACGAGATCGCTGGCGATTTCGTCGGCGGTGAATTCGTGCGCTTCCGCGCCGAGCACCAGTTGCCAGGCGAGGTGCAGCATGAGGTCCGCCACTTCCGTACGGATGGCCGCCCGATCGCCGGACGCAACAGCGGCGTCGAGCTCGTGCACCTCTTCGATGAGGTAGGGACGGATCGTTTCGCGGGTCTGCACGCGGTCCCAGTCGCAGCGGTCGCGGAGATCGGCGACCATGGCCACCGCCCGGCCAAGCGGCGAATCATCTTGCATCGTGTCCCTTGGGGTCATAGTCTCCCACCGTGCGTAAACGACTGACTCCCGATACCGCCCGCGCCTGGGTGGACGTGGACCTGGAAGCCATGGTCCGCAATGCTCGTTCGTTCATGGCCCACACCCGGGCGCCCATGCTGGCCATGGTGAAAGCTGACGCTTACGGACTCGGGGCGGTCGCCGCCGCACGGGCCCTGGCCGAAGTCGAACCCTGGGGGTACGGCGTTGCCACCATCGACGAGGCCCGCGAGCTCTACGTCAACGGCATCGTGCGGCCCATTCTGATCTGCACGCCACTCGATCCGTCGATGATCGAATTCGTCAATGCGGTGGCGGCTCGCCCTTCGATCGGCGATCTCTCGTCGTTGCGGGCGTGGCTGGCCCAGGGCACCGGGCCCTTCCACATCGAGATCGACACGGGCATGGGCCGCGCCGGCTTGCGCTGGGATGACGCGGCCGCCCTGGCCGAGGCGCGCAATCTGCTCGCCGATGCGGTCGGATGGGAAGGGCTCTTTACCAGTCTGCATTCCGCTGAGCGCGACCCCGCGGCCACCGCGGAACAATGGAAGCGCCTGCAAGGGGTGATCGCAGCACTCGGTCGGCGTCCCGCGATGGTGCATGCGTCCGGGTCGGCCGCCGGAGCCTACGGCAGCGCCTACGCGGGTGATCTGGTCCGGCCCGGCATCCACCTCTACGGCGGCCGTGTGGCGGGACTCGACCCCGTCCCTGTCGCGGCGCTCCGGGCGCGGGTGGTGGCGTTGCGCCGGCTTGCCGCGGGTGCCACCGTCGGTTACGACGCCACCTGGTCTGCCCCGAACCAGACGACGGTCGCAACACTCGCCGTGGGCTACGCCGACGGAGTCCATCGGCAGCTCTCCAACGGTGGTGCGGTCGAACTGCTGGGGCAGCGGCTCCGCATCGTGGGCCGAATCTCGATGGACCTCATCACGATCGATGTCGGTGACCTGCCCGTGGCGATCGGCGATGTGGCGACCATCTGGGGCGGCCTGGTGTCGCTCGAAGAGCAGGCGGCGCTGGCGGGAACGATCAGCTACGAGCTCCTGACCAGTCTGGGTCCGCGCCTGCCGCGTTGCTATCAGCGGGCCGAATGAACCAGCACTTCGCTTCACTGGTGCTCGGGCTCGCCGCCCAGGCCAACAATGCGCTGGAGGGCCAGCTGCCGCCCGGTGCCGAGTCGGCGGGTGCCGGCAATGCCCGGCAGATGGCCCAGGCGCTGATCGATACCCTTGTGGCGCTCGAGGAGAAGACGCGCGGCAACCTCGACGCGGACGAAGCGCGCCTGTTGAGCCAGGCACTCACGGCGCTGCGGTTCCGCTTTGCCACCGGCAGCGGCCCGCTCCAGTGACCCGCCGGGCCGCGCTCATTGTGCTCGACGGCCTCGGCGCCGGCGAGGCACACGACTCCGCGGCCTATGGCGATGCGGGGAGCGCCACCCTCGGCAACGTGCTGCGCGCCAATCCCGGCCTCCGCCTGCCCAACCTGGAGCGCCTCGGGCTCGGCCTCTGTGGCGACACCGGCGTTCCCGTCACGAACCAGCCGCGGGCCGCCCACGGCTGGGCCGAACCAGTGGGCGCCGGCAAGGACAGCACGACCGGACACTGGGAGCTCTGCGGCCTCATTCTCAAGACGCCATTTCCAACATATCCGCACGGCTTTCCCGCGGACGTGATTGACGAGTTTGCGCGGCGCACCGGCCGTGGCGTGCTCGGCAATCGGGCCGCCTCGGGCACCGCCATCCTCGACGAACTCGGCGCCGAGCACCTCGCGACCCGGAAATGGATCGTCTATACGTCGGCGGATTCCGTCTTCCAGATTGCCGCGCATGAGGCGGTGGTACCGCTGGCTGAGCTCTACGCGGCCTGCGAGACGGCGCGCGCCATGCTCACGGTCTCGCGCGTGATCGCCCGGCCTTTCCGGGGAGGGCCCGGCGCGTGGCAGCGGACGGCGGATCGCCGCGACTATTCGTCGCCGCCGGTGGGGCCCACGCTCCTCGACGTGCTGGCCCAGGCCGGCGTCCCGGTGACCGGAGTGGGGAAGGTCGACGACCTTTTTGCCGGACGGGGCATCACTAGTACGCACGCGCCGACCAATGCTGCCGCATACGCACTGATTGACCACCATCTTGAAACGCAATCTGCCGGTTTGCTGTTTGCCAACGTGATCGAATTCGATCAGAGCTGGGGGCATCGGAATGACGTGCCGGGATTTGTGGGCGGCTTGCTCGAACTCGATCGCTGGATTCCGCAGGCGCTGCGGCAAGTCCGGGATGAGGACCTGATTATCTTCACCGCGGACCATGGTAACGATCCCACGACGCCGTCGACGGACCATTCCCGCGAGCGGGTGCCGCTGTTGATCGCCGGGCCGCGAGTGCGGCCGTTGTCCGTCGGTGCTCGAGCGACCTTTGCCGACGTGGGTCAGACGATCGCGGAATTCCTGGGCGTCCCGGCGCTGGCGGCCGGCACATCATTCCTCCGCGAAATCTGGATGCAATGAGCGCGCTGCGACTGGCCGCGGAAGCGGCCCGCGAGCGCGCGTATGCGCCATATTCGGGTTTTCGTGTCGGTGCAGCGCTCGAAACCGCGGAAGGGACGATCATTACCGGATGCAACGTAGAGAACGCGTCGTACGGGTTGACCAATTGCGCCGAGCGCACCGCCGTGTTCAGTGCGGTGGCCGCTGGTGCGCGAGGTTTCCGACGGCTGGCGCTCGTGAGTGACGCGCCGGAGCCGATCTCGCCGTGCGGTGCGTGCCGTCAGGTGCTGGCCGAGTTTGCGCCGGATCTGACGGTCGAGAGCTACGCCGGGGATCGGATGAGGCGTTGGACGGTGCGTGAACTCCTGCCGGCCGGATTCAATCGGGACGTGCTGCCATGAAGCGCTGGCTGGCCGGTTTTCTGGTCGTGGCCGCCGTGGCGGCCGCGTGCACCGAGAATCTGACGACACCGGGCCAGTGTCCCACGCTCTGCCCGGGCGGTCAGGCGGTGTTCCGTGATACCGTCGTGCTGCCGGTGCTGGGCGAGGATTCGTCGTTCACCGGATACGTGGCGCCCAACAATCTGCTTTCCGTGCTGGTGTCGAGCGGCGGCACCTACAATCAGGCGCGTGCGGTGATTCGCTTCACGCCCACCGGCGATTCGCTGCTGGTGTCCGACACCAACCGCACCTTCGTCACCGATTCGGCCATCATCGAGCTCGGCCTGGCCGCACTCGATACCACCGCGACCAACATCTTCTTTGACATCTATCGTCTGCCGACGACGGTCGACTCGACGGTCACCATCGACGCACTCGACGCGCTGATGACGCCGGACAAGTTGATCGGCGAGTACTCCGCGCCGCAGAACGTGCACACCGGAAACTTCGACATCCGACTCTCCGGCGCCGATCTGGCCAAGGTCGCGTTTGTTCCGTCGGACAGCACCATTCTGGAAATCGGCGTGCGCATTCGCGCCGACGAACCGACCGCCGCGCGCCTGGGTACCACTGCGCTGGGAAGTCTCGAGCCGTCGTTCACGGTGTGGGGCACGGCCAACGGTGTCACCGATACGACCATCAACCGGGCGTCGATCTCCCGTGTTCCGTCCCAGGCTTTTACGGTCCGCCCGGCGGGCCCGCCCATTCCGGCCGACCTGCTCGCGGTGGGTGGCGATCCCGTGGCGCGGACGTTCTTCCGCTTCGACCTGCCGAGCTATCTCAAGGATTCGGCAACGATCATCCGCGCGACCCTTGAACTGACCACCAACGCGCCGCTCTTCGGCATCCCCGCGGACACGGCGAGGATCGACGCGTTTCCGGTGCTGATCGACTTCGGCTCCAAGTCGCCGCCGCTCTCCACCGTGGGCGCCTCCGAGGTGCTGCTCCCCGGGATGAGCGTCATCGATATCGAGATCGCTCCGATCGTGAACACCTGGCAAGGCGTGAACGCCCTGCCGGAGATTCTGCGATTGTCGCTCGATCAGGAAGGCGGAACCTTTCTCGCGCCGCTCTTCCGCTCGACCCGCTCGATGACGGGACAGCCCACGCTGCGCATTACCTATCGTCCCCCCTTCGCGTTCCAGAGCTTTTGACGATGCGGCGACTCTCACTCCTGCTCGCGACCGCAACGACAGCACTGTGCGGAACACTGGCGGCGCAATCCTCCGAGTTCGGCGTGCGCGGGCTGGGAGTGCCCGGTCGCGAACTGTCGACGCGCGCGCTGAGTCTGGAAGGTGCCAACGGACTCTTTGACGGTGGGTCGAGCATCAATCCGGCGTCCCTGGGATCGCTGGCGCTACCCACCAGCATGTTCACGTCGACCAACACCTTCCGGTCGAGTGACAATTCGGCGGGGAGCCTGGCGGCGCACGACGCCCGCTTTCCGCAGATGATGATTGCCGGCCCGATTCCCAAGCATCATGTGGCCATCGGCGTCAGCTATTCGCTGTATACCGATCGCGACTTCACCGTCGTCAGCAATGGCGTCGAGTCGCCGCGCGGCGTGCCGGTGGGTGTGCACGATACGCTCAGCTCGCGCGGTGGTGTCGATGATCTGCGCCTTGCGGCCGCGTGGATCATCAATCCGCATCTGGTCGTCGGCGGTGGCTTTCATTTTCTGACCGGCTCCAACCGGATGGCGAGCCGGCGCTACTGGGACGACACGACCTATCTCTCGCCACAGCAGACCGCCGAGCTTTCCTATCGCGGCAACGGCGTATCCCTCGGCGTGCTCTGGCAGCCAGTCAAAGGCGTTGAGCTGGCCGGCGCGTTCCGGCACGACGGCACGCTGGGCGTGGGTCGCGATTCGACCGGCCTCGGCACGGTGCTGGTGCCAACGTCCACGATTGGCAACGTCGACCTGCCGACCACGCTGAGCGCGGGTGTGCGCGTGACGACCATCCCCCGGCTCTCGTTCGCTGGGTCCGTCATCAGCCGCAACTGGTCGATCGCCGATCCCGGGATCGTGGCTCAGGGCGCTATCGGCGCACAGAATACCATCGATCTGTCAGTGGGCGCCGAGTTCACGCGCAACGCGAAGCGTCCGAGCAAGCTTCCGCTCAGACTCGGCCTGCGCTACGCGACGCTGCCCTTCCTGCTCCTCTCCGATCCGCAGCCGAGCGAGTTTGATCTGTCGATTGGCACCGGCATCCGCTTTGCCGGCGATCGCGGCGACTTCGATCTTGCGCTCGAACACGTCAACCGGCACGAAGGCTCCGCCTTCACCGAGACCGCGTGGCAGTTCACCTTTGGCATCGCGGTCCGGACCGGTGGCCTCGGTCAATAGCCCGGCCATGCCGGCGCCCTGCGCATGAAACGCGTCTACATCGAGACCTATGGTTGCCAGATGAACGTGGCGGACACCGAGCTGATGCTCGGCGTGCTGTCGCGTGGCGGCTACGCCCAGACATCCCTCCCCGACGACGCCGACGTGGTGCTGGTCAATACCTGCGCCGTGCGGGAGAACGCCGAGCAGCGGGTGATCGGGCGGGTGGGGGAATTGCAGCGGCACAAGGTTCCGGGGAGGATTCTGGGGGTGGTGGGCTGCATGGCGCAGCGCCTCGGTCCGATACTGCTCGAACGTGTGCCAGCGGTGGACCTGGTGGTCGGGCCCGATGGCTACCGGAATTTGCCGCAGCTTCTGGCCCACGCGGAGGCCGGCGGCCGGGTGGCCGACGTGGAGTATCGCGGCTGGGAGCACTACGAGGACATCCCGCAGGTGCGGGAGCCGGGACCGACGGCGTTCGTGACGGTTCAGCGCGGCTGTGATTACCGCTGCACCTTCTGCATTGTGCCCACCACGCGCGGGCCGGAGCGGAGCCGGGCGCAGGGTGACGTCGTCGTCGAGGTGCGCAATCTGGTGCAGGCCGGCGTAACCGAGGTCACCCTTCTCGGCCAGACCGTGAACTCTTACCACGATGGCACGCACGACTTTGCGGCGCTGTTGCGAGCGGTGGGCAGTGTCGACGGCATTCGGCGGATCCGGTTCACGTCACCGTATCCCACCGACTTCACGCCGGCGGTGATCGAGGCGATGGCCACCACCCCGGCGGTGTGCGAGCACGTGCACCTGCCGGTACAAAGCGGATCGAACGCAGTATTGCGGCGAATGCTCCGACGCTACACGCGGGAAGAGTACCTGCAGGTGATGGGCAGGCTGCGCGAGGCGATGCCGGCGATCACGTTTTCGACCGACATCATCGTGGGCTTTCCGGGCGAGACGGACGAGCAGTTCGGCGAGACGCTGAGTCTGGTGGAGGAAGCCGGCTTCGACGATGCGTACACGTTCAAGTACTCGGTACGCGACGGCACGCCGGCGGTCAGGCTCAAGGATCACGTGCCGGATGACGTGGCATCGGGCCGGCTCGATCGGTTGATTGCGACAGCGCGGGCACAGACCCGCCGCCGCAATGCGACACGAGTCGGTGAGCGGCACGAAGTCCTGGTCGAGCGGCCCGCGCGGCGCGGCAATCTCATGCTGGCGCGCACGCGACAGAATCTGCTGGTGCTGGTAGACCTGCCGCCCACCGCGGTGGGGGAGTATCACCCGGTGCGACTCACCGGGACGACGGGTTCAACCTTTACCGGGCAGATCGATCAGCCCGCCCTGGTGGTGCTATGATCGTCAACGTCATGGAACGACATGTCGCCGAAGCATTCGACCGGCTCAAGACCGTGGTGAAGGAGTTCTACGACACGCCCGAACATCGCGATGACGTGATTGTGTACGCCCTCAACCGCCTGCCGGCCCGCTACGTCGTCACCGATGAGGGCATGGCCGTGACTGCCGCCGCCCTCGGCGCGCCGCAGCACCGGACGGTGATCGACGTGCAGGTGCTCGAAGCGCTCCACCACATTGCCCGATCGCCGCGAGTGACGCGCGCGGGGTGAAAGCGCCGTCGGGCGCTCTTCTGATTGCGGGTGGCTTTGGGGCCGGTCTCTTGACCGGCCTCTCGCGTTTTCCGGACCCTTTACTTGTCACCGCCGCGGCAATCGTCGCGGCGTGGTGTCTCAAGGACGAACCCTGGATGGCGCTGCTGCCAGCGCTCGCCGCTGGCGTGCTTGTGGGGTGGCGGTCCCGGCAGGCTGCGGCCACCTCGTGCGCCGCGACCCTTCCGGCGGGTGAGCATCGCTACGACGTGATGCTCATGGGCCCGGGCGAGGGAATCAGCAGCGTCAGAGTTCGCGGGTGTGTCGGCGAGATCACGGCCCGCTGGCCAGCAGCCACGGCGCTCGCCGCCGGCAGCGCGGTCACGCTGCACGGGCGGTGGCTGGCGCTTCCGGGACCGCTCGGTCTGCCGGACGGAGTGATGTCGGTGCATCGCGTGGATGCGGTGCGCCCGTCGCCCTGGCTGCTCGATCAATTTCGTACGGCAATCGACCGGCGAACGCGCCTGCTGTTCGGCCCGCGCGCTGGCGTCGTTGCGGCATGGCTCACGGGTGCCCGTGGCGGCGTCGCGGACGGGCTCAAGCGTGACCTCGCCGCGGCTGGAATGCTCCATCTGGTCGGGCTCGCCGGATTCCAGCTGGCGATCCTCGCGAGCTGGCTCTACCTGCTGCTGCGCGCGGTACGGCTGCCCGCGCGCTTCGCGGAGGGTGCGGCGGCGCTCGCGATGATGGCGTGGACGGCGCTCATGGGTTGGCCACTCGGAGCGCTCCGGGCGGCACTGGTGGCCGCGCTTCTGGTGATCTGCCGCCGGCGACAGCGTCAAGTGCGTCCGGCAGCGCTTCTGGCGGTGGCAGCGTTACTGATGGTGGTCATCGACCCCGCCAGTATCGCGGGCGCGGGCTTCTGGTTGTCACTGCTCGGCGCCGGTGGCGCAGCCGCGGCGTTGCGCTGGAGTGACCGCGCGGCCGGTCGGGCGTTGCCGGTGCGGGCGTTGAGCGCGTCACTGGGCGCCACACTCGCCACCGCGCCCGTCGCGGCAGTGGCGTTCGGCCAGGTGTCGCTGTCGGGACCACTGCTCAGCGTGCTTGCCGCGCCACTCGTGGTTGCCGCGCTTCCTGCAGCGGCGATCGCCACCGTCGTGGTGGGCGTGCTGCCGTTGGTGGCCCGCGGGTTCGCGGCATCCGCCAATCTGCTGGTCGCGTTGATTGAATGGCTGGCGCGCGTCGGCGCGCCGCTGCCCACGTTCGGCCAGTCTGCCGGTGGTCTGGCCGCCGCATTGCCGTGGTTGGCGGTATTGCTCGCGGTCGTGTGGATCACCTGGCGGCGGAGCACGCTGCGTGAGGCGGCGCGTCGTCTTGCCTGGTCCGCGACGATGGCCGTGTGGTCGACCCTGCTCGTTGCCGGACGTGCGCATCCTTCCGTGGCCGGGCAGGGGCTGGCGTTACTTTTCCTCGATGTGGGGCAGGGTGATGCCGCCTTGATTCGCACGCCCCATGGTCACTGGATCGAGGTCGACGCCGGCCCGACGGAACCCGGTCATGATGCGGGCCGGAGCGTAGTGCTTCCCCGTCTCCGTCGCGAGGGCGCAACCAGGCTCGACCTGCTGGTGGTCTCGCATGCGCACCGGGATCATGTGGGTGGTGCGGCGGCGGTGGTGGAGCGGTTGCCTGTCGCGCTGGCGGTCGAGCCGGGCGAGCTCTTTGCCGACACCGCGTACGCCGCGTGGCTTGGAGCGCTCGCGATGCGGCAGGTGCGCTGGCAGCCAGTACCGGCAGGGACGACATGGACAGTCGACAGTGTGGCGTTCCGCGTGTTGCATCCGCCGCGCGTCTGGCCGCCGCGGGGTGACGATCTCAATGAGGATTCGATCGTCCTCGAAGTGCGCTACGCGGGCTTCCGCGCGCTGCTGATGGGCGATGCGGGCTTTGTGGCAGAGTCGGCGCTGGGCCGGAGTATTGGTGCGGCCGATCTGCTCAAGGTGGGCCATCACGGTTCGGCGACGGCGTCGAGTGCCGCATTTCTTGCGGCCGTTCAGCCGCGGGCGGCGGTGATCAGTGTCGGACCCAATCACTACGGGCATCCGGCGCCCGCCACGCTCGACCGGTTGCACGCCGCCGGTGCGACCGTGTGGCGCACCGATCGCGACGGCACCGTGACCGTCGTGACCGATGGCCGGCGCTTCACGGTCAAGAGTGGACGCGGCGCCATAACGTTCGACACTCGAGTTCCGGACTGTACCAAGGAGATGCTGTGCCCGACCGTACCAAGGTGACCACACTCGAACGCTTCATTCTCGATCAGGAACATTCACACCCCGAAGCGACGAGCGAACTTACCAATCTTCTCTATGATGTCGCGCTGGCGGCCAAGCTGATTGCAGCGCAGATCCGCCGCGCGGGCCTGGTCGGTATTCTGGGCACGGCCAACGCGATCAATGTGCAGGGCGAGGAACAGCAGAAGCTCGACGTCTTTGCCAACGAAACAATGAAGAACGCGCTCAACCACACCGGCCGCGTCTGCGCGATGGCGTCGGAAGAGGATGAGCAGCTTATTCCGATTCCTGACGACTATCCCGCGGGCCGCTACTGCGTGCTCTTCGATCCGCTCGATGGGTCATCCAACATCGACGTCAACTCGTCGGTCGGCACCATCTTCGCGATCTTCCACCGGATTTCCACCGGCGGTCCCGGCACGCTGGCCGATGTGCTGCAGCCCGGGACCAATCTGGTCGCGGCAGGGTATGTGATGTACGGCTCGAGCGTGATGATGGTCTATTCCGCGGGTCACGGGGTCCACGGCTTCACGCTCGATCCCACTATTGGCGAGTTTCTGCTCTCGCATCCCGACATGACGACGCCCGCCACTGGCAAGTACTACAGCGCCAATGAGGCGAACTTTGGCCGTTGGTCGCCCGGCGTGCAACGTGCGATGCGCGGCTTTCATGGCGATGATCCCGAGCGGATGAAGGGGAAGAATGCGCGCTACGCCGGCTCGCTCGTCGCCGACTTTCATCGCAACCTGATTGCCGGCGGCGTCTTCCTCTATCCCGGCGACACCACAAATCCCGCGGGCAAGCTTCGCCTGCTCTACGAGTGCGTCCCCATGGCGTACCTCGTGGAGGCTGCCGGTGGCAAGGCCACGAACGGCACGCAGCGCATTCTGGATATCGTCCCGACCGACCTGCATCAGCGGACCCCGCTCGTGATCGGCGGCGCGGCCGACGTGGATTACGTCCAGACCGTGCTCGCCGAGGCCGGAGCCGCGCGTGGCTGATCTCAGAGTACCGGCGCCGCCGGTATCGCATCCGGCGGACTGGCCGGGTGATCCGGCGCGCGATCTGGGCGAGCCCGGTGCGTTTCCCTTTGCGCGCGGTCCGTACGGCGAGATGTATACGCGGCGGCCGTGGACGATGCGCCAGTACGCCGGGTTCGGCACCGCGGAGGCGACCAACACGCGGTTTCGCGCACTGCTCGCCGCGGGGCAGACGGGCCTCTCGACCGCATTCGATCTGCCGACGCAGATGGGCTACGACTCGGACCACGCGATGGCCGCCGGCGAAGTGGGACGCGTGGGCGTGGCGATCGACACGGTGGAAGATCTCAAGATTCTCTTTCGCGAGATCCCGCTCGATCGTGTCACGACCTCGATGACCATCAATGCCACCGCGGCCATTCTGCTCGCGATGTACGTGGTCGCGGGCGAAGAGCAGGGCGTGGCGCGTGCAAGCCTGGGCGGCACCGTGCAGAACGATGTCCTCAAGGAGTACATCGCGCGCGGCACGTATATCTATCCGGCCGAGCCGTCGCTCAGACTCGTGACCGACATCTTCCGGTTTGTCGTCGACGAGCGCATGAACTTCAACCCGATCTCCATCTCGGGCTATCACATGCGCGAGGCCGGGGCCACCGCGGTGCAGGAGGTGGCGTTCACGCTGGCCAATGCGCTCGAATACGTGCGGCGCGGTATCGCGGCCGGTGTGCCACTCGCCGCCTTTGGACCGCGGCTGTCGTTCTTCTTTGCTGCGCACAACGATCTCTTTGAGGAAGTGGCCAAGTTTCGTGCCGCTCGCCGCCTCTTTGCGCGCCTGATGCGCGAGCGCTTTGACGCCGACGATGCCTCCTGCCGCCTGCGCTTTCACACGCAGACCGGCGGTGTCACGCTGCAGGCGCAGCAACCGCTCAACAACGTGGTCCGCGTGACCGTTCAGGCGCTCGCCGCGGTCCTTGGTGGCACACAGTCGCTGCATACCAACGGCTACGACGAAGCGCTCGCACTGCCCACCGAGGCGTCAGCCACGCTCGCGCTGCGCACGCAGCAGGTCCTCGCCTTTGAAAGCGGCATGACGAGTGCCGTTGATCCGTTGGCCGGGTCGTGGCACGTCGAAGCACTTACCGATCGGATCGAAGCCGAAGCTCGCGGGTTGATCGAGCAGATCGATGCGCTCGGCGGTGCCGCCGCCGCAGTGGAACAGGAATTCTTCCAGCGTGCCATCGCCGACAGCGCCTGGGCGATTCAGCAGGCGCAGGAATCCGGCGAACTCACCGTGGTCGGCGTCAACCGTTTTGCCGATGGTGCGTCGGCACCGACCATTGCGGCCCCAGACTATCACGCGCTCGAGCGCACGCAGCGGGCGAGCCTTGCTGCCGTCAAGGCGGCGCGTGATCCCGCCGCGGTCGCTGCTGCCGTTCGCACAGTGCAGGACACTGCGCAGGGCCACGAGCCGCTCATGCCGCCGATCATCGCCGCCGTGCGAGCCCGCGCGACGCTCGGCGAGATCAGCGATGCGCTCCGCGCCGCCTGGGGCACGTACCACAACGAAGGCAGCGCCGCCGCCAATGGCTGAGTATCGCTCGCTGGTAGTGTCGCGGCACGCACGTGTCGCGGTGGCCGGCGACGCGGAGACGGCCACCGAAGCGTGGCTCGTCCTCCACGGCTATGGCATGCTGGCGCGCGGCATTCTCCACTGGTTCAGAAAGGCCGAGCGGCCTGGACGTGCGCTGGTGGCGCCGGAAGGATTGTCGCGCTTTTACACCGAAATGAGCGACGGCAAGCGGACGGTCGGTGCGTCGTGGGTCACGCGAGAAGACCTGACCCACGAGATCGAGGATCAGTTCGCCTATGTGGAGCGTGTGGTGAGCGAGATGATTCCCGTGGGTGCCGTGCTGCAGGTCCATGGTTTTTCCCAGGGCGTTTCGGTGGGCACACGCTGGGCCGCGCGCACGACGCGGCGCATCAGCCGGCTGGTGTGCTGGGCCGGGTCGATCCCCGACGACGTGGCGCCGGCCGATCTCACCCGCGCGCTGGCGGGCGAGGCGGTCGATCTGGTCGTCGGCGATCGCGACGGGCGCGTCCCGCCGGAGCGCGTCACGGCCGATGGCGAGCGTCTTGAGGCCGGCGGGACGGCCGTGCGCCTGCATCGCTTTGCCGGCGGCCACCGGATCGACGATGGAGTGCTGGCCGGGTTCTGACACCCGCGGCCGACTATCTTTATACATCGCTTTGAGTTAGCCAGCTGCCGGGGAGTCATGCCGACCTACGAATACCGCTGCGAGAAGGGCCACACCTTCGAGCAGATTCAGAAGATGAACGATCGTCCGCTCACCAAGTGCCCGGTGTGCGGCGCCAAGGCCGCACGCGTTATTTCAGGCGGACAGGGTCTGATCTTCAAGGGCAGCGGCTTCTACATCACCGATTACGGCAAGGACGGCAAGGGTCCGCGCAAGGACGCGGGCGCTGGCTCCGCCGATGCGCCGCCCGCCGCTGCCAAGCCGGACAAATCCGAAAAGTCCGACAGCGGCGCCAGTGCGCCAAGCGCACCCGCCGCCGACAAGAAAACCGTGCCCAGCACCAAGCCCAAGAAAACGGATAGCGAGTGAGCGACGCGCTCCGCGATGTCCTCACTGCGGCTGCGGCGGCGTTTGGTGGTGCCGATGTCGAATTCACCATCGAGCGGCCGCGCGATCCGGCGCACGGCGACCTCTCGACCAACCTCGCGATGCAGCTCGCCAAGCGCGAGCGCACCAATCCGCGAGCACTCGCCGAGCGGCTCGTCGCCGACCTCGGCGCGCGTCTGCCGGCAGGAATCAGCGTCAAGGCCATCGCGGGGCCGGGGTTCATCAATTTCCAGCTGGACGATGATTCGCTCGAACACGCCTTCGCGCGCATTCAGAGCGAAGGCTCGCGTTTTGGCCGGTCGAGCGGCGGTGCCGGCGTACGTGTGAACGTCGAATTCGTGTCGGCCAATCCCACCGGACCGCTGCATGTGGGGCATGGCCGGGGCGCGGCACTTGGCGACGGCATCGCCGCGTTGCTGGAGTGGACCGGGCATACGGTGACACGCGAGTTCTACGTCAACGACGCCGGCGTCCAGATCAATCGCCTGGCCGAATCGCTGTGGGCCAGGGTTCAGCAGGCGGTCGGGCGCACGGCCGAGATTCCGGACGGCGGCTATCACGGCGAATATCTGCGCGAAGCCGCGGCCGAAGTGCTCGGCAAGGAAGGCCATGGATTTGCCGACCTGCCTGCGGCCGAAGGCATTGCGCGCTGTCGCACCGCGGTGCTGACCATGCAGCGAGCCGAGCAGAACGCGACCCTCGCCGACTTTGGCGTGCGCTTTGACGTGATCGCGTCGGAGCAGCAGGTCTACGACGACGGCAAGGTGGCGGCGGCGGTGGACCGCTTGGCCGCCGCGGGCTTGACGTTCGAGGAGGAAGGCGCACTCTGGCTTCGCACGTCGCAGTTTGGCGACGACCGCGACCGCGTGCTTCGCAAGTCCGATGGCACGTTCACGTATCTCGTGCCCGACATCGCGTATCACCTCGACAAGTTCGCGCGGGGCTTTGACCGTGCAATCGACGTGTGGGGCGCCGATCATCACGGGTACATCCCGCGGATGCAGGCGGCACTTGCCGCGCTCGGCCTTCCTGCCGGGTGGCTCGATGTCGCGCTGGTCCAGCTGGTGCGAGTGGTGCGCGCCGGTGAGGAAGTGAAGATGTCCAAGCGCTCCGGTGAATTCGTGACGCTGCGCGATCTCTATGAAGAAACGGGCGTTGATGCCGCGCGCTACTGGTTCCTCATGCGTCGCGGCGATTCTCACCTGGTGTTCGACATCGAGCTTGCCAAGTCGCAGACGGACGAGAACCCCGTGTACTACGTGCAGATGGCCCACGCCCGCATGTGCGGCATCGAGCGCAACGCCGTGGCGGCGGGTGTCACTGGCAGCGCGCCATTTTCGCTCGCGCCGCTGCTCCCCGACGACCTCGTGCTGCTCAAGCGCCTGACCACGTTTCCCGAGATCGTCGCTCGCGCCGCCACCGAGCACGAACCGCACCGCGTGACGACCTACCTCGAAGAGCTCGCGCGACTGGTGCATGCCTGGTATCACGGCTCGCGCGTGCTCGGCGAGCCCGCGGAGCTGGAGAATGCGCGCCTGTACCTCGCGCGCGCTTGTCGCACGGTCATCGCCAATGGACTCGCTGTGCTGGGCATTCACGCACCGGAGCGGATGTGAACGGATGACACTACTCGTCGTGGGGAGCGTCGCGCTCGATTCGATCTTCACGCCGTTCGGTTCGACCGCCGACACACTGGGCGGTTCGGCCGTGCACTTTTCCGTGGCGGCGTCGCTGATGCATCCGGTGCGCGTGGTCGGCGTGGTGGGGGCGGACTATCCCGTGGACGAGCTCGACCGGCTCGCGTCGCGCGGCATCGACTGGTCGGGCGTGGAGCGCGCGGCCGGCGAATCGTTCCGTTGGAAAGGGAAATACTCGTATGACTTGCAGAGCCGCGAAACGCTCGAAACGCGGCTCGGCGTCTTCGCCGACTTCCGCCCCACGCTGCCGCCGGGCGCCGAGGCGGCCAAGGTGGTCTTTCTCGGCAACATCGATCCGGTGCTGCAGCTGGACATTCTGGCGCAGGTGAAGGCACCCAGGCTGGTGGCCTGCGACACGATGAACTACTGGATCCAGTCCAAGCGCGACACGCTCCTTTCGCTGCTCAAGCGGGTCGACATGCTGATGGTCAACGACAGCGAAGCGCGCGAACTGTCCGGCGACTGGAATATTCATCGTGCGGGACGCTGGATTCTGGAGCACGGTCCCAAGCGTGTGGTCATCAAGCAGGGCGAGTTTGGCGCGCTCCTGCTCGAAGCGGGGCAGACGTTTCATATCCCGGCCTTTCCGCTCGAGGAAGTCGTCGACCCGACCGGAGCGGGTGACGCCTTTGCCGGCGGTTTCATGGGATATCTCGCGCACGCCGCCGCGATCGATCACGCGCACCTGCGGCGCGCGATGGTCTTTGGCTCGGTGATGGGATCGTACTCGGTGTCGGGCTTTGGTATTCGCGGCTTTGACAACGTCACGGCCGACGATGTGATGACGCGCGCGCGGCTCTTCAACCGTCTGACCCACGTTCCCGGGCTCGACGCATGACGGCATCGCAATACAGCCGCGCCGGCGTGGATCTTGTGGCGGGCGACGCCGCCAAGGAGCGCATTGGCGGGCTCGTTGCGGGCACGCGCACGCAGTGGTCGCTGGGGCAGATCGGTGCGTTCGGCGGCATGGTGCGCGTTCCGCCCGGGTTGCGCTCGCCGGTGCTGGTCATGAGCACCGATGGCGTGGGCACCAAGGTCCTGGTCGCCATGCAGGCCGGTGTGTTTGACACGGTGGGTGAGGATCTTGTCAACCACTCGGTCAACGACATTCTCGTGCATGGCGCCGTGCCGCTCGCGTTCATGGATTATATCGCAGGACATCGTCTGCCCACGGATATGGTGCTCGGCATTGTCGAAGGGATCGCGCGCGGCTGCAAGGCGCATGGCATGGCGCTCGCCGGCGGCGAAACCGCGCAGATGCCGGGACTCTACCAGGAGCGCACCTTCGACCTGGCCGGCACCATCATCGGCGTGGTCGAGGAAGACGTCGCTCTGCATGGCCATGCGATCGTTCCCGGCGACGTGCTCGTGGCGTATGCGTCGAGTGGTCTGCACACCAACGGCTATACACTTGCGCGCGCCGTGCTGCTCGACCGGATGACGCTCAACTTGAACGATCGCGTGCCTGGCGGCGATGCCAGTGTTCGCGACGCGCTCCTGGCGGTGCACCAGAGCTACGCGGCGGCGATTCGGCCCGCCCTTGGCCTGATTCATGGGCTGGCGCACATCACGGGCGGTGGCATCGCCGGCAACGTGATTCGAGTCCTTCCCGCCGGATGCGGAGCGGTGATCGACACCGGCACATGGGCCTGGCCCGCACTCTTCCAGGCCATTGCGCAGGGCGGCGATGTGAGCGTCACCGAGATGCGCGACGTCTTCAATCTTGGCGTCGGGATGATCGCGGTGGTTCCGCCGCACAACGTGGTGGCGGTCCAGGCGGCCGCGGCCGCGGACGGGATTGCGACCTGGGTCTGTGGTACCGTGCGCGCTGGCGAGCACGGCGTGAGCTTTGTACCCTGAGAGGCAGGCAATGATGATTCGCAGATGGAACGCGGTGCTGCTGCTCTTTGCGGCCCCTCTCGCCGCTCAGGGAAATCCGGAGTGCGCCGGCGTGGGAGGCGGTCAGCTTCCGCCGATCGCCCAGCGTGAACAAAATGTGTGCAACGCGGCGATCGATGGCGCGCATCTCTTTACACCGGTCGCCGGGATTCTTCTGAGCGGCGGCAATCCATTCCTCGGCTCGGCAGGCGGCCTGGGCGGCTTTCCGCACACGGGACTCACCGTGCGGGCGAATGTGACCAAGCTGGTGATCCCCGATCTCGACTATTCGGGTGACGGCACCACCGTGGGAGCACGCAGGAGTGTGCCTGCGCCGGCCCCGCTGATCGAGGCGGCACTCGGCGTGTTTGGCGGCCTCGCCAACGGCAGCCTCGCGGTCGACGCGCTCGGATCGGCGCAGCTGATTCCCACGTCGCTCATCAGCGACGTCCATGTCAACGTCAATGCGCGCCGCATCGGCAGCGTGGCGGTGGGATTGGGGGTCGGCGCTCGCGTCACGCTGATCGATGAGAGTACCTATCTCCCGGCGGTGGCTGTGAGCATCATGCATCGCTCGATTCCGACGATCGGTGTAGGAAGCGTGGCGGAAGGCGATGAATTCGCGTTCGAGAGCAACATGTCGGCGACCAACTACCGTGTGACCATCGGCAAGCGCATCGGCTTTCTGGCCCTCGGCGCCGGTGCCGGATGGGACAAGTACAGCGGAGATGCCGCGGTCGATTATCGCGATCCCGTGACGCTCGATGAGCAGGAGCCGATCCCCGTGACGCTCGCGGATTCGCGGGCGCTTGGCTTTGTCGACGCGGGCTTTGCGGTGGGTCAGTTCTATCTGATCGGCGAAGCGGGCATGCAGGCCGGCAAGGACCTCCATCTTGGCACCACCTTCACCGGCAATAACCCCAACAGCAATCGCCTTTTTGGCAGCCTCGGGCTTCGTCTCGGCCTCTGACGATACGCCCGAGCGCGCGCTGATGCGCCGCGCGCTCGAGCTCGCCGAGCGCGGCTGGGGGCGCGTGCATCCCAATCCGCTGGTGGGCGCGATCGTGGTGCGCGGCAGCGAGATCGTGGGCGAGGGATGGCATGCGGAGTTTGGCGACCTGCACGCGGAGACGATGGCGCTTGGCGAGGCCGGTGATGATGCACGAGGCAGCACGCTGGTCGTCACGCTCGAGCCATGTACGCACCAGGGAAAGCAGCCGCCGTGTGTCGACGCCATTCTCCGCGCGGGAGTTGCCCGCGTGTTGATCGCCGCGCGTGACCCCGATCCGGTGGCGCAGGGTGGCGTGGCGCGGCTCCGCGCGGCCGGTGTGGCGGTGGAGATCGGCATGCTGGACGCCGAGGCGCGGCGGCAGAATTTCCGCTTTCTCCGCCGCTTTGCCGGCAGCGACCGGCCGTTCGTGACGGTCAAGCTCGCGGTCTCGCTTGACGGCCACATTGCGGACGGTCACGGCAACTCCCGCTGGGTATCGGGCAGCGAGGCGCGAGCATGGGTGCACTGGTTGCGAGCCGGGTATGGCGGCATTGCGGTCGGCGGCAGCACGGCGCTCCACGATGATGCGCATCTCACCGTGCGCGGCGCCGTGACTCCGCGAACGGCCCCCGCGCGAGTGGTCTTCTTTGGCCAGCAACCGCTCGCAGCGCTTCCCGGGATCCTGGCGCGTGACGCAGGTGTTCCGTTGATGATGGTCTTTACCCGCGCGCCAGAGCCGTCGCAGCAACACGCGCTTGAAGCCGCCGGTGCCACAGTGATTGTCGCGGCGGGGTTGCCCGAAGCGCTGCACGCATTGGCAGCGGCGGGCGTTGACGCGCTGCTTGTGGAAGGCGGCGGCCGCCTGGCGGGCGCACTGCTGGCTGCGGGACTGGTGGACCGGGTGCATCAGATTCAGGCGCCGGTCTGGCTCGGCGGCGGTGTACCGGCGTGGTCGGGAATGCCATCCACCACCATCACCGCGGCACCGCGGTGGCGCACGGTCGAGCGACTCGCGCTCGGCGATGACACGATGCTCACACTGGAGCCGTGACAGGAATGTTCACCGGAATCGTGAGTGCGATGGGGACCATCAGCGAAGCCGCGTCTGTCAATGGCGGGCGTGTCTTTGTCATTGCCGCGCCGTGGGACGATGTCGCCCTCGGCGAAAGCATCGCGGTCGATGGTGCATGTCTCACGGCCAACAACGTTGGCGCAGGGTTCTTTGGCGTCGAAGTCATCGCCACGTCGCTCGACCGCACTGCCTTTGCGGCCTACGCGGTTGGGCGGCAGGTGAATCTTGAGCGCGCGCTCCGGCTGGGAGACCGCCTGGGCGGCCATCTGGTGCAGGGACATGTCGACGCGGTGGGGCAGGTGGTCGCGGTGGTCGACCGCGATGACGCACGCCTCGTCGACATCCGTGTGCCCGACGCGGTCGCGGATGTCTCGATTCCACTCGGCTCGATCACGGTCGACGGTGTGAGCCTCACCGTCAACGCGATTCCGCGCCACGGCCTGATCCAGGTGGCGCTCATCCCGTTTACCTTGGAGCATACGACCCTGGGCGAACGCCGCCCGGGCGATGCGGTGCATCTTGAAGGAGATACAGTGGGGAAGTACGTACGGCAGTGGGTGACGGCGGGGCGGGGCGGGGCGGAGCGGACATGACGCTGGCATCGATCGAGCGCGCCGTCGCCGAGCTTCGGGCGGGGCGGATGATTGTCGTGGTGGACGACGAAGATCGCGAGAACGAGGGCGACCTTGTTTGCGCGGCGGAATCGGCCACGCCCGAAACCATCAACTTCATGGCGCACTTTGGCCGCGGCCTGATCTGTCTGGCGCTCACGCCGGAAGACTGTGATCGCCTCGAGCTGCCGCAGATGGTGGAGCGCAACGGCGAGTCGATGGCGACCGCCTTTACCGTGACCATCGACGCGCATCGCCGTTTTGGGGTGAGCACCGGCATTTCCGCCGCCGATCGCGCCATGACGATCAAGGTCGCGACTGACCCCACCAGCACTCCCGCGGATCTGCGGCGGCCGGGTCACATCTCCCCGTTGCGGTCGCGTCCGGGCGGCGTGCTGCAGCGTGTCGGGCACACGGAGGCCAGCGTCGATCTCGCGCGCCTCGCCGGGATGCGCCCTGCCGGCGTGATCTGCGAGATCCTGAGCCCCGACGGCACCATGGCCCGTCTCCCCGAGCTGCAGCGCTTTGCGGTCGAACATGGCCTGCTGGTGGTATCGGTTGCGGACCTTGTGGCCTATCGCCTGCGCACCGAGCAACTGGTGCACCGTGTGGCCGAGGCGCGCCTGCCCACGGAAGCCGGCGAGTTCCACGTCATCGGCTATCGCAACGACGTCGATGACGCCGAGCATGTCGCACTCGTACATGGCGACGTGTCGGGGCAGTCCAACGTGCTGGTGCGGATGCATTCCAAGTGCCTCACCGGCGACGTCTTCCATTCGCTGCGCTGCGATTGCGGCGTGCAGCTGCACGCCGCCATGAAACTGATCGCCCGCGAGGGCCGCGGCGTCATCGTTTATCTCGATCAGGAAGGTCGCGGCATCGGGCTGCTCAACAAGCTCCGCGCCTATGCCCTGCAGGATCAGGGCGATGACACCGTCGAGGCAAACGAGCGGCTCGGCTTCAAGGCCGATCTGCGCGACTTTGGCATCGGTGCACAGATTCTGCGCGACCTGGGATTGTCGTCGTTGCGCGTGCTGACCAACAATCCCCGCAAGCTCGTGGGCCTCGAAGGCTACGGACTGGAGATCGTCGAGCGCGTGCCGCTGATCACCGACGCCACGCCCGACAATCGTGCCTATCTCGCGACCAAGCGCGATAAACTCGGCCACCTTCTGGCGCACTGACCCATGACAGAATTCGATGGCCAGCTCAAACCGTCCGGGCGGGTGGCGATCGTCGTCTCCCGGTACCACGAAGACATCACCAGCCGACTGCTCCGCGGCGCCCGCGCGGTTTGCGCGGAGGCCGGCATCGCAGAGGACGATATCGACGTGCTCCACGTGAGCGGCGCATTCGAGTTGGGGGTCGTCGTCACGGCGGCCGCGCACAGCGGGCGATATGCCACCATCGTGGCGCTGGGGGCTGTGGTCCGCGGTGAGACACCCCACTTCGACGTCATCGCGCGCGAAACCGCGGCGGCACTGGCGCGCGCCGCCACCGACTCGCTCATTCCGGTGGGATTCGGCCTGCTCACCTGCGACACGATGGACCAGGCGATGGCACGCGCGGGTGGCACGTCCGGCAACAAGGGACGCGAAGCGGCCGAGGCTGCGCTTCGCGCCACCAGCCTGATCCACCAGGCACTGGACGAATGATGCTGCGCGTGGAAACCCGCCGGCGGGCGCGGGCGCTGCAACTGCTCTATGCTCTCGAGACCACGGGCGACGACATCGATGTCGCGGCGCGGAATCTGGTGCGCCTCACCGGTCCCGAGCCCGACGTGAGTCGTGAAGCGCACGACCTCGTGCATGCGGTGCTCGACCGGCGCGAGGAACTCGATCAACGCGCCGAAGCGGCCGCCGAACACTGGCGCTTTGATCGGATCGCGCTCGTGGAGCGGAACATCCTGCGGCTGGGCATCTACGAACTGGTCGTCGGCGACGTGCCGGCGCGCGTCGTCATCGACGAATCGCTCTGGCTCGCGCATCGTTTTGCCAGCCTCAAGGCACCCCCCTTCATCAACGGCGTGCTCGATCGCGTCGCCCGCGATCTCGGCCGTCTCTAGCTGCCCGCTGTGAACATCCTTCTCGTCAACTGGCAGGATCTTCGCAATCCGCATGCTGGTGGCGCGGAGATTCACCTCTTCGAAATCTTTTCACGCCTTGCCGCGCGGGGCCATCGCGTGCGGCTCGTCTGCTCGGGCTTTGACGGCGCCGCATCTGTCGAGGTGGTCGAAGGCATCGAGGTCCATCGCTCGGCCGGACGGCGCTCGTTCGCGTGGGCGGGGCGACGGGCCATTCGCCGTGCTCTCGCGGCTGAGCGGCCCGACGTCGTGGTGGATGACATCAACAAGTTGCCGTTGCACACGCCGACGCTGACCGATCGTCCCATCTATGCCATCGTGCCGCACCTTTTTGGCAGCACCGCCTTTCAGGAGGTAAGCTGGCCCGTCGCCACGCTCATCTGGCTTGCGGAGCGCAGCATTCCACGGAGCTATTCTCGCGCATGGTTCCATGCGATCAGCGATTCCACGCGCGATGACCTGGTGGCGCGCGGCGTGCCGCGCGAGCGGATCGCCGTGGTCTATCCCGGTGTCGACGCCGTGGCCTACGCACCCGATCCTGCTGTGCAGCGATGGAGCCCGCCGCGGTTCGTCTATCTGGGGCGGCTCAAGCGTTACAAGGGGGTCGACCGGCTGATCGAAGCGCTTGCGATGGTGCGGACCGAGCGCCCGGATGTGACCGTGGATATTGCCGGCAGTGGCGACGACCGGCCGCGGCTGGAAGCGTTGGCGGCGAGTCGCGGCGTCGCCGACGCCGTGCGGTTTTTGGGCTTTGTCGACGAGCCGACCAAGCTCGGGCTCTTGCGGCGGGCCATGGCGAACGTATTTCCTTCCCCGAAGGAAGGCTGGGGGATTACGGTCATGGAGGCTGCCGCGTGCGGCACGCCGTCCGTGGCATCGGATTCGCCAGGTTTGCGCGATTCAGTGCAGGATGGCGTGACCGGAATCCTTGTTCCGCATGGCGATCCCGCCGCATTGGCGGCCGCAATGCTCCGCCTGGTCCGCGATCCCGCGCTCGCTGATGGTCTGGGGGCGGCGGCGCGAGTGCACGCGGGCGGCTTGAGCTGGGAGGCGGCTGCCGACGCCGTCGAAGCGCATCTATCCGATCTGGTGGCCGGTCATGTGCCGCCACCGTCGTTCGCGACCTGAGGAGGCGTTCTGCGTTTCCGTGATTTTCTGAGCGCCGGCGACCAGCTGCAACTCGAGTCGCTGACCGGAGAGCTGGGTCTCGACCGCACGGTGCCCGAGGCGGACATCGCATCGCCGGGCCTCGCGCTCGCGGGGTATCATGGCCGATTCATCCCCGATCGTCTGCATGTGCTCGGTGAGACTGAGATCACCTATCTCCAATCGCTCGATGTCGCCACGCGCAGGGCAATGCTCGAAGGCTTCTTCCAGTATGACCTGCCCGCGGTCTTCATCACCAAGAAGCTCGATCCCCCGGAGCCGCTGCTCGAGCTGGCCCGCGCGCGCAACATCCTGGTGCTCCGCACCGCGCTCAAGACGGCCGAGTTCTACAAGCGCATCAAGCCGATCATCGAAGACGCGTTTGCGCCGCGCACCACGCTGCACGGTTCGCTCACCGATGTCTACGGGGTGGGCCTGCTCTTCATGGGACGCTCGGGCATCGGCAAGAGCGAGTGCGTGCTCGACCTGGTGGAACGCGGTCACCGGCTGGTTGCGGACGACGTGGTCAAGGTGACGCGCCGCGGCAACGACGTCCTCATTGGCCAGGGCCACGAACTCGCCGCGCACCATATGGAGATTCGCGGCGTGGGCCTGATCGACATCCCGGCGCTCTTTGGTGTGCGCGCGGTCCGTCAGCAGAAGCGGATCGAAGTGGTGGTGCACCTCGAAGACTGGGAAACCGCGCAGGACCTCGATCGCACCGGCCTGCAGCGCGACACCGTGGCCATTCTCGATGTGCCGATTCCCAAGGTGATCGTCCCGCTCAACCCAGGCAAGAACATTACGGTCATCGCCGAGGTGGTGGCGATGATGCATCTGCTGCGGTACAGCGGCGTCGACGTCGCGGCCGCGTTCAATGAGCGGCTGATTCGCAAGATGCGGGAGAAGCGCGGCGTGCGCGAATATCTGCGGGATGATTTCGAATGAGCGCGGTGACCGGCATCGTGGTGGGACACGCGGCACTTGCGGCGGCACTGGTCGGTGCGGTCGAGCAGATCAGCGGGCCCGGGAGCGGACTCATTCCCATCTCCAACGCCGACTGCGATCGCGGTGCGCTCGATCAGCGGATTCTTGCCGCGGTGGGCAGCGGTCCTGCGATCGTGTTCATCGACATGCCGAGTGGTTCGTGCCACTTTGCCGCGATGCGCCAGCTCAAGTCGCTCGCGAATGTACGCGTGGTCACCGGCGTCAACCTGGCGATGCTGCTGGAGTTCATCTTCCATCGCGAAGGCGACGTCGACGAGATCGCCGAGCATCTCGTGCAGGTCGGCGCGCGCGCCGTGGTGGTGCGCTGATGTCGCTCGTGCTCGCGCGAGTCGACGATCGATTGGTGCATGGCCAGGTGGTCATTGGATGGGGCCGCCCGCTTGCCGCGCGATTCTTTGTGCTGGTCGACGACGATGTCAGCGCGAGCACGTGGGAGCAGGACCTCTACCGGATGGCGATGCCCGCGGGAATCGACGTCTACTTTGCCAGCACTGCCGAAGCGATCCGGCAGCTTGGCGTCTGGTCGGCCGATCCGCGCCCCGGCATTCTGCTGACCGGCAACCTCGCGACGATGGCGGCGCTTCGCGATGCGGCGCCCGACGTGATCCGGCGCATCAATCTCGGCGGGCTGCACCATCAGCCCGACCGGCGAGAGCGCCTGCGCTACATCTATCTCGCCCCGGCCGATGAATCGCTGCTGCGTCGCCTGAGCCAGGCCGGCGCGGATATCAGCGCGCAGGACCTGCCGACCAGCACAGCCGTGCGCCTCGACGCGCTGCTCAAGTGATGCTCGCGCCGCTGACACTCACGGAGCTCGTGGTGTGGGGTGTCGTGGTGGGCGTCGACTTTGTGACGATGCCTCAGGCGTTGCTGTCGCGCCCGTTGGTGGCTGCTACCGTGGCGGGATGGCTCGCCGGCAACATCGAGAGCGGTCTCGTGGCGGGCATCACGCTCGAGTTGTATGCGCTCGATGTGCTGCCGATCGGTGCCTCGTGGTATCCGGAGTACGGTGTCGCAGCGGTGGCGGGTGGTACCGCTGCTGCCCTGGTGGCACCGGCGCTCGCTCCAGGCGTTGCCGGCCTCGTCGCGCTGCCGCTGGCCCTCCTCGGCGGCTGGAGCATCCTGCAGCTCCGCCGGCGCAATGCGCTCGCGCTCGCGCGGCGGATGGAACGCGTGAGTGCGGGAGACAGCAGCGCGCTCGGCGAACTGCAGCACGGCGGCATGCTGCGGGACATGGCCCGCGCGCTCATTGTTGCCGTGATCGGCATTGCGGTGGCGTTGGTCGTGGCGACGGTGCCGTGGGAAACCAGGACGCACGCGGTCTGGCTCTCCTACGCCGCTGTGGCGGGCGGGCTGGCGGCAGCCTTTGGCGGTGCGGTGCGGAGCGCGGGAATGGGTTCTCGGCGGCACTGGCTTGCCGCAGGTCTGGTGACGGGTCTCGCCGTGGCGTTCTTGCAGTGAAAGCTCGCGCGCGCGCCATCTGGCGGCTGCTCGCGGTGCAGGCCGCGTGGACGTACGAGCGGATGTCGGGTATTGGCGCCGGCCACGCGGCGGCCCCGCTGCTGGCGGAAGCGCACGCGCCCACCGCGGCGATCGCGCGATCGGCGACGTTCTTCAATTCGCATCCGTACCTCGCCGGCGTCGTAGTGGGCGCCACGGTGCGTGCGGAACGCGATGAAGTGGCCGGCGAGGTCGTGCTGCGGCTGCGCGCCGCGCTGTCGGGGCCGCTGGGTGCGATCGGTGACCAGCTCGTGTGGGCTGGCGAAGTGCCGGCACTGATGGGACTCACGCTGGTGCTGTCGCTCTGGCTTGGCTGGTGGAGCGTTGTGCTCGCGCTGGTGATCCACAACGTCCTGCGTCTCAGGCTGACCATCTGGAGTCTGGACGTGGGATTGCGCGACGGACTGGGCGTCGGCGCGGCACTGCAGCGGTCGTGGCTGCCTCGCGCCGCGGCGATCGCACAGCGGGCAGCGGGGTTCCTGGTGGGGCTCGCCATTCCGGTCGTCGGCTGGAGGCTGCTGCGGAACGCCCCGCTTCCGACGATCACGGTAACGGTGATTGTGGCGGTGCTGGGGGCGGCGTTGAGCCTGGCGGTCGCCACGCGCACTCGCGCCACTGGACTTCGCCTGGGTTTGATGCTGATGGGTGCTGCTGTCCTGGCCGCGGGGGTGATGCCGTGATCGAACGCGAAGCGATCATCGTCAATTCGCTGGGAATGCACGCCCGGCCGGCAGCGCAGGTGGTGACGATTGCGTCCGGCTACAAGGCCGAGATCGAGCTGGAGCACGACGGCGAGTCGGTCAACGGCAAGAGCATCATGGGAGTGATGACACTGGCGGCGCAGTGTGGCGCAACGGTGCGCATCCGCGCCACCGGTGTCGATGCCGAGGCGGCGATGGCGGCATTGCTCACGTTGATCGCCAACGGATTCGGGGAAGCGTGAGCCGCCAGACGCTGCACGGCATCGGCGTCTCGCCGGGTGTGGCCTACGCGCCCGCGATGGTCGTGCGCTGGTCGTTCCCCGAAGTGCCGGACCGTACCGTGGCGGTGAGCGAGCTGGATGGTGAGATCGCGCGGCTCAAGGATGCGGTGGACGCCGTCGTCGACCAGCTCCGCGGGCTCCGCGAGCGCACGCTGCAGCGCGCCGGCGTCGACGCCGCGGGCATCTTCGACGCGCAGATTCTCATGGCGCAGGATCCGGACTTTCTCGCCAGCGTCGTGGCACTCATCCGCAAGAATCATCTGTCGGCCGAGAGCGCGTATGAATTCAAGGCGCTGGAGCTGCGCAACGCGTGGCAGAGCTCGCGGCAGGCGCTGCTGCGCGATCGCCTGGCCGATCTCAATGCCATTCAGCTGCGCACCCTCGCCCACCTGCTCGGCCGCAGCCCCGATGACGCCTGGCTGGGCGAAATCCACGATCAGGTGGTACTCGTCGCGCACGAGCTTTCGCCCGGGCTCACCGTGCAATTCGACCGCGATCATGTGGTGGCGTTTGTCAGCGAGGAGGGCACCCGTACGTCGCACGCGGCACTTCTCGCGCACTCGCTCGGGATTCCGGCCGTGATGGGCATGGCGGGTGCGCTCGAACAGATCCAGGATGGGACGATGGTTCTGCTCGACGGCCAGTCGGGAATTGTCCAGCTCGATCCGAGTCACGACGAACTGGAGACCGCGCGCCTGCAGGCCTCGCGCCGCCACAAGCTTGCGCTGCAGCTCGAAGGAATCACCGGCGAGCCGGCGATGACACCGGACGGGGCCCGCATCACGCTGCAGGGGAACGTCGATCTCCCGGAAGAAGTGGAGATGGCGATGCGGAACGGTGCCGAGGGCGTGGGATTGCTCCGCACCGAGTTTCTTCTGACCGGGCGGACCGCGCTGCCGAGTGAAGATGAGCAGACGGAGTACTACCGGCGCGTGGGCGCGGCGTTCGCAGGCCATCCGGTGGTGGTCCGCACCTACGATCTTGGCGGCGACAAGTTCCCGACCGCGTTTGTCGCCATGCAGGAGCCCAACCCGATGCTCGGCTGGCGCTCCATCCGCGTGTGCCTGGATCGTCCCGACATCTTCCGGCCGCAACTGCGTGCCATTCTGCGGGCGGCAGCGGACCGCGACATCTGGCTCATGCTGCCGATGGTCACGTCGCTCGAAGAGCTGGCGCAGGCGCGCGAGCTGCTCGACCAGGAATCCGCGATACTCCTCGCCAACGGCGTGCGCTCCGCACGTGACGTGCCCATGGGCGTGATGATCGAAACGCCGGCGGCGGCGGTACTCGCCGGCGAGTTTGCGCGGGCGTCGTCGTTCCTGAGCGTCGGCAGCAACGACCTCACACAGTACACGCTCGCGGTCGATCGCAGCAACGCGCGGATGGCCAGCCGCTTCAGCTCGCTTCATCCGGCGGTTGTCCGCCAGTTGAAGGGGATCCGCGACGCGGGGCGCGACGCGGGCGTGCCCGTCTCCCTCTGCGGCGAGATGGCCTCCGACCCGGTTGCGGCGGTGCTGCTGGTGGGCCTCGGGTTTGATCGCGTGAGTGTCGCACCGCCAGCGTTACCCCTGGTCAAGTGGGTGATTCGCAACCTCCCGCTCGTTCTCGCCCAGGAGGCGGCCGCTGAAGCACTCGTGGCGCGCACCGTCGACGGTGTCCGGACTGTGCTGCGCGAGGCCCTTGGACGCGTGGTCGATCTCCGGCTCGTCGACCCCTCGCGTGCGTTGCCGCGGCCTTCGGTGGGCGCTAGCTTGCCGGGATTGCGCTGATCCCGCGCTGCGTCCCGAACATGCGATGAGGTCATGAAGCACGTATTCA
>DATAVM010000010.1:0-5766 GCA_036267775.1 Gemmatimonadales bacterium | reverse complement strand
GAACCCCTTGTCCGCACTCACCTTCGTCAACGCCGCCGTCAACGTCGTCTTGCCATGATCCACGTGCCCGATCGTCCCGACGTTCACATGCGGCTTGTTCCGCTCAAATTTCGCTTTCGCCATGACCGTAATCCTCGTAATGCTGCGTTGCGGTGCTCTTAGGACCTGAACCCCGAGACTGGCGACTTGGGTTCACGCCACAGCTCTCATTCCTCTCCCGACACAACGCGCCGGGCCCCGAATCCCTCCGGTCGCCCGGCGCTGTCATCATCTGTGGGCCACCATCCCGCGGCCCTTCCCCAGAGCTCGCGACCGGGATCGAACCGGTGACCTCATCCTTACCAAGGATGTGCTCTGCCAACTGAGCTACGCGAGCAAGCGGGCGACGGGACTCGAACCCGCGACCCTCAGCTTGGAAGGCTGATGCTCTACCAACTGAGCTACACCCGCGATCACTCACGGCCAACCGGGCCGAATGGTGGGGGTAGGATTCGAACCTACGTAGGGCGAAGCCCGGCAGATTTACAGTCTGCTGCCATTAGCCACTCGGCCACCCCACCCGAGTCCTGCCCAACCTGTCCCGATCGGCGTCCCACTGGAGCTGACGGCGGGACTTGAACCCACAACCGCCCGATTACAAATCGGGTGCTCTACCAATTGAGCTACGTCAGCCAACGTCCCCCAAAAAGCCCGGTCCGCCGGCAGACCCCCAAGATACGAGCCACGCAACTTGCGGTCAATGGGCCGGTTACGCCGGAAACTGGCTAGCTTTGAGCCCATGCGATCCTGTCTTGTCTCCACCGCCGCCGCGGTCCTGCTGGCGCTCCCTTTGAGCGCGGCCCACGCCCAACTCCTGGTCGGAAGCGGCCAGCCCATCGGCGGCGTTGCCTGCGACGCCATGGAAGGGCAGCGCCTCCATATCCATCAGCATCTGACCATCCTCGACCACGGCAAGGCCGTGGCAATCCCCAACGACGTGGGCCGCCCCGAGGGCCGCAACTGCCTCTACTGGCTGCACACCCACACCCCCGACGGAATCATCCATATCGAAGCGCCGATCGACCAGTCATTTACCCTGGGCGCCTTCATGGATATCTGGGGTCAGCCCCTCTCGCGCACGCAGGCCGCGACCGCTCGCCTCAAGCGCGGCGAGGCCATGCGCGTCTGGGTCGATGGCGCGATCTACGCCGGCGATCCTCGCGCCATCAAGCTGGGCAATCACACCGATATCGTGATCGACGTGGGCGCGCCATTTACCAAGCCCGTGCCATTTACGGCCTGGAACGGGGCCAACTGAGGCCTTCACGGCGGACACTCCCCTGACTGATCCCTGACCGCGACCTGCCCATCGGGTCGCGGTTTGTTTCGTAAGGTTGTCTCGTCCCCAACGCCGAGACACCTGATGAAGATCCGCCTTGCCGCTCTGCTGACTTGCACGGCCATTGTCCCGGCCCGGGCGCAGTTTCCACCAGCTCAGCTCAAGAACCTGAAGGTCCTTCCGGCCGACATCGGTGTCAGCGCGCTGATCGACACCATGAAGGCATTCACCCGCGCACTTGGCGTCCGCTGCTCCTATTGCCACGTGGGACGCGAAGGACAGGATCTCTCCGAATACGACTTTGTGTCCGATGCACGCGCCGCCAAGGAGAAGGCGCGCGACATGTTGCGCATGGTGACAGCGATCAACACGCAATACCTCGCCGCGCTGCCGGTCCGCCGCAGTCCCGTCATCATGGTCAACTGTGCGACCTGCCACCGCGGCACGCCCGAGCCACGGCCCATTCAGCAGGTGATCCTCACCGCATACGCGGCCGGCGGCGCCGACAGCGCGGAGGCCGCATACCGCGCGCTCCGCACTCGCTACTACGGCAGCGCCGCCTATGACTTTGGAGAAGTGCCACTCACCGAGGTCGCCGATGTGATCGCCGCACGCGGCACGGCGGCCGACGCCATGCGGCTCTACCAGCTCAACGCCGAGTTGCTGCCGACGTCAGGTTTTGCGTTCCGGCAACTGGGCCTGGCCTATCTCGAGCAACACGACACCGCGCAGGCGCTGACGGCGTTCAGGAAGCGTCTCGAGCTGCAGCCCAACAATCCGGAAGCGAAGCAGTTTGTCGATCAGCTGACCAGAAAGACGCCGGCTCAGCGCCGCTGAACGGTCGCCGTGCCGTCGCGGCCGTCGCGGACTTCCCAACCGTGCTGGAGCAGTAGCGCACGAATCCGGTCTGACTCGGCGAAGTTGCGCTGTGCTTTGGCGTCTGTCCGCTGAGCCGCCCAGTGCTTTGCCCACCCAGCCTGCATCAAGGCATCGCTAGGGTACCCCTCCGTCCATTGAAGTTCGACGCCATCCGGGCCCGAGCTCATATCGAGGCCTTGAGCATGAACATGCACCGGCTCGACCTGCAGCACGCCAATCATCGCGTGCCAGATATCACGGAACGCCTGGGTAGGACGCTCGCCCGCATCCAGCGCGCGATTGCCGGCGCGCGTCGCCTCGAAGAGTGCCGCGAGTGCCCGCGGCGTATTGAGATCGTCGTTCATCGCAGCGCTGAACTCATCCTTGAGCACGAGCGCCACCTGATCGAAGACGCCCTGCTCGGCCATCGGCGCCTGCAGCATGCGGGCGCCGAATTCGCCCAGACGGCGCGAACCTTCCTTCGCAGACACCAGCGCCTCGTCGGTAAAGTCGAGCTTCTGCCGATAGTGCGTGGTGGCAAAGAGCAGCCGCACCGCCGCCGCATCGATCCCGTCGAGCCGGAGGTCGCGCGCCGTGAGAATGTTGCCAAAGCGCTTGGACATCTTGGTGCCGGCCATCGTGAGAAATTCGCCGTGCATCCAGACGCGCGCGAAGTCCGTTTCACCGGTATGCGCGCAGCTCTGGGCGATCTCATCCTCGTGATGCGGAAAGATCAGGTCGATGCCGCCGGCGTGAATGTCGAGCACGTCCTGCTGCGAGTGCTCCTTCAGCAGGTCGAGCGCCATCGCCGAGCACTCGAGGTGCCAGCCCGGGCGGCCGCGGCCGAAGGGCGCATCCCATGCGGCACCGGCTTCTTCATCCTCCGGCCGCGCCGCTTTCCAGAGCACAAAGTCGCGGGCGTCTTCCTTGGCGTATTCATCGTCGCTCACCCGTCCGCTCGCGCCCGCCTTGAGCTCGCGCGTGTCGAGGCGCGACAGCTTGCCGTACGCGGGAAAGCGGGCGATCGCGAAGTAGACCGAACCGTCGTCGCCACGATATGCCACGCCGCGCGCCAGCAGATCGTTCACCAGCGCGATCATGGCGGGAATGAACTCAGTGGCGCGGGGATAGTGTGCGGCATCCAGCATCTTGAGATACGCGCGGTCTTCGTGGAACGCCGCGATGAATGGCTCGACGTGGGCGTGCAGTGACGTGTGGTTCGCGAGCGCGCCCTTGATCGTCTTGTCGTCCACATCGGTGAGATTCATGACGTGGAAGACGTCATACCCGGACGCCTCGAGCCAGCGCCGGAGCACATCCTCAAAGACAAAGGTGCGGAAGTTGCCGATGTGCGCGTAGTTGTACACCGTGGGCCCGCAAGTGTAGAGCGAGACGGCCGGCGCGTTGAGGGGCACGAACGCGTCGACCGTCCGGGTCATCGTGTTGTAGAGACGGAGCGTCATGCGCTTCCCGGAATCGGTGGCGGTGCGACGGCCGGCGCGGTCGTGGTCGGCAGGCCGGACGGCGGGTTGTGAATGTTGATCACCTGCTGCGTGCGGGCACCCTTGATGCCTTCCTCTTCCAGTCGCACGATCACTCGCCGCCGGAATTCGCGCGCGACCTCGGCCTGCATCGCGGGCCGCGTGCGGAGAAAGCTCCGCACCGTGACGCCTGTGTCACCAAAGGCTTCGACACCGAGGACCTCGGGCGCGGAATCAAAGCGGGGCGCCCACGCCGGGTCGTTGCCAAACTCGCGCGCCACATCGCGGAGTACCGCGAGCGCCTGGTCGATGTCGGTGTCGTAACTGACCCCCACATCGACCACCGCACGCGACCAGCCGCGCGTCTTGTTGCTCACGGTGGCGATCTGTCCGTTGGGGACGATGTGGATGGTACCGTCGGTGTCGCGCAGCGTCACGATGCGGAGCGTCATCCGCTCGACCGTGCCGGCCTTTCCGGCAACGTCGATCCAGTCGCCCACCACAAACTGATTCTCGAAGAGAATGAAGAAGCCTGCGAAATAGTCCTTGACCAGACTCTGCGCGCCGAACGAAACGGCGAGTCCAAGAAAACCGGCACCTTCGAGAAAGGGCGTGACGTTGACCTGAAACGTCTGCAGCGTGGAGAAGACGGCGAGAAAGAGAATGACCGCAAAACCGGCGCTTCGCAGCAGCTGCGCGACCGTCTGAGCGCGCTGATGATGGACGCCGCCGTGCTCGCCCGCCGTCGCGGCCGCGGTGACGCGCCGCGCGATCACCTTGACGAGATAGAATCCCAGCCACGCAAACACCCAGATCAGCGCAATCCGGGTGGCGGTCAATGCATCGATTCGAGCGTCACCCAGCAGGCGATTCATCGGGGCAAGTTGTCCCGGCGCCCACGGGGCGTCAACGGGTGCGACCGCTCGCGCTGTAACCGGAGCAGCGAGACCCTGTCCCGGCGAATCAGTGCGCCGTAAAGGCGAACGAACCGGTGGCGGTGGTCCCACCGGCGCTCTTGACCGTCCAATGCACGGTGTAGGCGCCGGCCACCGTGGTCCCGGTGAATTTGACGTTGATCGCGTTGCCGTTGGCTTGCACCGCACCGGTCGCGGCGGTCGACGTTCCCTTTGCGGTGCGGACACTCACCGAGACCGTGCTGCCGGCCGCGTTGATCGGCTGGTCAAAGGTCAACGTGATCGACTTCGGTGCCGAAACCGTCGCGCCGCCCGCTGGCGAAGACGAGACGAACTTGGGTGGTGACGCCACCGTGAACGAGAACGATCCCTGCACACGACCGAGCATCGTCACCCCGTCCTTCTGCTGCGCCCCCGATGCCCGGTTGGCGGCGTAGGCGCTTTCGGCCGCCCAGGGCTGCGCGAGCCAGGTCACCGTCACCCGCGTTCCCCCCGAAATGATGCCGGCAAGCGGTATCTGCGCGATCCTTGCGCGCCCGCTGCCATGCCAGCGCAATAGCGTATCGCCGTTGCTCGAAATCGCCACGGACGATGTGCCCATGTCTAGCATCTGGGAAAACGTCATTTGCAGCACCGTCGACGGAGCCGCGACAGATCCCGCGGCGGGGACCGACGTCATCGTTACCTGCGCGCCAGCGGCAGCAGGGACAAGGAGCGCAACAAGTGCCAGGCATCGATTCACGGAACCTCCCCAAGGGTTGGTTGGCACAATTCCAGCACCGCATCCACTAACGGCGCAGGATCAAACCGGACGGGATCCGTGCATGGCAACCCCGTGTCGCGCGCCACCGCTTCGCATGCGGCTCGCGCTGCCAGATCGTCCATGTCGAAGGTATTGAGCGCGATGCCGATCACTCGGGACGGATGCATGGCTCCGGCAATCTCTTCGTACCATTTCACATAGCGCTGCAGTGGCGGGATGCTGAAGCCGGAATCGTAGCGGTAGTCGCCGATGGCGCGCCGCGTGGCCTGGTGGCAGAGAATCATCGCGTCGGGACAACTGCCGTGCAGCAGACCCAGCGTCACACCGCTGTATCCCGGGTGATTGATGCTGCCCTGGCCCTCCACGAGCACCACGTCGGCGTTCTTTGCTCCTTCGAGCACCAGCCATTCCGCCGCACCCGCGATGAAGTCC
>DATAVM010000009.1:0-35356 GCA_036267775.1 Gemmatimonadales bacterium | reverse complement strand
TTGCCGCTCCGGGAGTCGGGCTGACGGTCAGATGTGCAGGCCCCCCACGCTGAAGGAAGCCCTTGGTGTCGCGTCGCGCTGTTAGCTTGGGACTTGTGCCCCCTCGCCCTCGCTCGTCATCGCGCCGGACTCTCGCCGGCGTCGTCTTCCGTACCGATTCGCTCGTGCTCGCGGCGTTCGGCGTGGCGTTTGTGCTGCTCTCGGCCGGCGCCTGGACGGTGTATCGCGCCGGCGTGCGTCATCGCGCCACCGCCGACGAAACGCTCCGCGACCACGCCAGCTACATCGCCAACATGATTGCCAGCACGGTGTACAGTCAGGGCTGGTTTTCAGTGCAGACCCTGCTGCATGCGTGGAAGGAATCGCTCGACGGACACGGCCCGTGGCCCGCCACCGACAGTGTTACCGCGCGCGCGAGTCGCGAGTCGCTCGAACCCGACATGGCGCTGCTGTCGCCGGTGGCCTACGTCACCGGCAGCGGATCGGAATGGCATGCCACCAACCCGGAACTCGCGGTCGGCGACCCTGCCCTTCGCAACGCCACGCGCGAGCTGGCGGACTCGCTGCCGAGTGACTCGCGCTTCCGTCTCCTCTTTGAGCCGGACGGTGCGGACACACTGGTCGTCTTTGCGATGGGCTTGCCCAAAGCGACCGCCACGGCACGCTGGTACGGCGTCGTGATCCCGCTGGCAGACCTCCGCGACAAGCTCATGGAGCCGCGGATCAGCACGCTGGCGCATTCGTTCAGCTATCTCAAGGATTCTCTCAAGCAGACGCCGTTCACCGATTCGCTGCCACCGCTCGCCATCCGCATCGAAGCGCCGAATCACCGTGTCCTCTACGCCACGCCCGATGCGCCGCACGAGCCATGGCTCGGCTCGTACATGATGCGCGGCGATCTGCCGGCCAATGTGATCGTGAGCGTGGAACCCGCCGCCGTGCCGGTGCTGATGTCGTACGGCTATCCGACAGACACCCCCGGCCGTGTGCTGGTCGCATGGCTCGGCGGCCTGCTCCTGCTGGGCGCCGCGGCGATCATGGCGTGGCGCGCGCTGTCGCTGTCGCGGCAACGCGAAGAGTTCACGTCGAGTGTGTCACATGAGCTCCGCACACCGCTCACCAACATCCAGCTGTTTGCCGAGACGCTGCTGCTCGATCGCGCGCGCACGGCGGAGGAGCGGCAGTCCGCGCTCGAAACAATCACGCGTGAGACGCGTCGTCTGGTGCATATGGTGGAAAACGTGCTGGCGCTCTCGCGTGTGGGTCATCCCTCGAACACGGTGGTGCCGCGGCCGGAGCGCATCGATCGCCTGGTGCGCGACGTCCTGGCGTCGTTTGAGCCGCTGCTCCGCAGTCGCAACATCGACGTGGAGATCGCGCTCGAAGGGCCGGACACCGCCGCGGTTGATGGCGATGCGGTGCGCCGCATTCTGGTCAACCTGCTCGACAATGCCGTACGTTACGGCCCCGATGGACAGACGCTGCGCATCATGACGGCGCATCGCGGCGAGCGGCTCGAGCTGGTGGTGGAAGACGAGGGACCGGGCGTCCCAGCGGCAGATCGCGAACGGATCTGGCGGCCGTTCGAGCGCGGCACGGCGGAGGTCACCGGCGGCACCGGCATTGGGCTCGCGGTGGTGCGCCAGCTCGTCACGCTGCATGGCGGGCACGCGTCGGTCGAGGCGGGGCGGCGGGGCGCGCGCTTTGTCGTCGTCCTTCCCATTCCACAATCGGATGCTGCATGAGCCGCCGCGTGCTGGTGATCGAGGACAACGCCACGATCGCCGAAGGAATCCGGATGAATCTTGCGGTCGAAGGCCATGACGTCGAGGTCGCCGGCAGCGGCGAACGTGGCCTCACGCAAGCGCGGCGCTGGGATCCCAACCTGATCATCCTGGACCTGATGCTGCCCGGACTCGACGGCTACACCGTGCTGCGCACGCTCCGCGACGAAGGGCGCGATGTGCCCGTGCTGATCCTCTCGGCCCGCGGCGCGGAGACGGACCGGTTGCGCGGATTCAGGCTCGGCGCGGATGACTATGTGGTCAAGCCGTTCTCGTTGCCCGAGCTGCTGGCGCGCGTTGCGGCGATGCTGCGACGACACTCGGTCGAGGAGAAGCCCAACTCCGCGCGCTCCTGGGCGTTCGCGAATGTCACTGTTGATGCCGGTACCCGCGAAGTGCGGCGCGACGGCGTACCGGTGGCGTTGCGCCCCAAGGAGTTCGATCTGCTGCTGGCGCTGTTGCGGCGGGACGGACGTGTCGCGACGCGCGCGGAACTGCTCGATGAAGTGTGGCGCTATGAGGCCGACGTCATGTCGCGCACGGTCGATGTGCACATTCTCGAATTGCGCCGGAAGCTGGAAGCTGACCCGGCAGAGCCGCGGCACATTCTCACAGTGCGGAAGACGGGATACCGGTTGGTGAGGGAGCCGCACTAGCGGGCGCTCGACGGTAATCACCGTTCGCTGATGTGTCGCGGCGCCACGCGGCCGTGGTTGACAGAACCCGTTTCGTGACGGACCTTTCTGCCCATGGCCTACCCCGCAGGTGCTCGCTTCGCCATTCCCCGCTGTCTTACGCTCCTCCTCCTCGCCGCGACGCTCTCCTGCGAACACAGTCAATCGTTCACTGAACCCACGTTCCCGCCGCTTGGACCGTTCAGCACCGCCGCCGACGCGCAGCTCACGTTCAATCCCGATGCGGACTACTGGCCAACGTTCAGTGAAGACGGCCGGTCGCTGCTCTATCAGTATTCCACTGGTCGGCCAGACGGCAGCCGCTGCCTCGGCCTCTTGCCGCCAGCCGGTGGAACGTGGATCTGGACGTTCTGCGATCCTCGCACATTGCCGGTGGATTCCACCCGGAGTTACTCTGCGTTTGCACTGGGCGACGACGGGCGGCTGCTGTACATGGAGGCGACGTCTCGACTGCTCGGCCCCGAGCCCTTTGTCGAGACGCTGTGGCTGGCCGATACCGCGCACCCGCTGGCGCGCCGTGCGCTCTTGACGCTCCCACTCGCCGTGCACGATAGCGTGGTCGATTGGCTCACGGACGCCGTCTGGACCGGGCCGGCGACGTTCGTGGCGTTGGCGAATCATCTTGTTGCTGCCGCCAAGGCAGCACTCGACACCGTCTTCGTTGGCCAGTTCGTGGTGCACGGCACGATCAGCATGAACGGCGCCGCCCTCACCGCGATTGTCGGAACCGAAGGCGCGGATGGTTACTCTCTCGCCAGTGGCGGGAGTACCGTGGTCTTCTGGCGCCTGAATTCGGGAACCATCTGGCAGGCGCCCGTCGGTGGCGGGCCTCCCGACTCCGTCGCGACGGTTCCGATCAACGGAATTGCGGCGGCGATTCACGGTATTTCCTGTCAGGGTTCCACCTGTGTGGTGGCAACCGACCAGGAAGAACTGATTGACGATCAACTTGTCCCCGGATTTTTTATCGGATTGCTTGCGGGGAATGGCGTGCTGTATCAAGTCGGACTCGCGGACCATTCGGTGGTTGTCCGCGAAGGCGCGCGGCAAACAAATCCCGACGACGGCCGCGGCTGGTTCACGCCGCGGATCGTCCCGGGATCTGGCGACGTGGTCCTGCAGGTTGGTGGCTCGCCAGGAATGCAGGTCTTGAGTCAACAGCCGGGAGCGGACCTGCACCGTTTTGCCGCGATTGTGCACTGATCGCAGCAGTATCCGCTACTTGAGGCTCAGCGTCGCCGTCCGTCGCGCAATGACTCCGGTCTGGTCCGACAGCCGCACTTCGATCAGATACGTTCCCTTGCCAAGTCGCGACGCGTCCACACTGCGCGCAACCTCATTGATGCCGGTGCGCAGTGCACCGCTGGACGCAATGGACAGCGCCGGCGTCTTCGCGGTCGCGGAGTCCTTGATCGGATAGATCACGACGGTCGTGGTGATTGCGCCGCGCGCACCCGCCGACCGCACCTGGTAGTAGAGCGCGATCGGTGCGGACTTGACTACCCCATTGAGCGGCGCCAACGGCACCGCTGTGCCGTGGTCGTCCCAGGCCAGGTCCTGTCGTGCCGAGCCGAGGATCAGATCGGACAAGGCAATCGGGCCATCCGCCAAGGCGACGCCACCGGTCTGGTAGGCACGGCCCAATCGGCCAGTCTGCTGCTCCGCCGCAAGACTCCATTCGCGCACCGCAGCGCTCGACGGCGCGACGACCAGGCCGGTGAGCCAGCTCTCTCCGCTGGTGCTGGGCGGCAGCACGGCCCGACGAACGATGGTCGTGTCGTACCACGCTCCAAGACGCCCATCCCATTGGCGGAGCGACACGTTCACCTCGACCGCACGTTTGCCATCGCGAGATTCGGCGGCGAGGTCGTCGATCCGGAGTGCGTAGGTCCCCAGTGCCATGACGGCTCCGGTCGCGGGGTCCCAGAGGCGGCTCAAGTGTGCGACGGTCATGATCGGCCGCTCGTGGCGGACCGAGTTGTCGTCGGTGGTCGTGGCCTCCGTGATGAAGGATTGGTCGACCTGGTGCAGCGACTCCATTGTTTCGAGTGTCACGAACGGCGTCCTTCCCGCGTTCCGTCCCGGCGGCTGCGCCGCCGCCATCTTCGACTCTTCCGTCAACAGGCAGCGGCGGGCATCGACACCGCAGAAGTAGGAGCCCAGCACGCCGGTCACCAGCCGTGTGGCGGCCACTTCACCGGAGAACGCCTCGTTTTCGAAGTTGAGCAGCAGCTCCTGGCCGCCAATGTCATAGGTCCAGAGCTCGCGCACGGTCTCGCAGGGCGGTCCGACCTGCGTGCACGGCCATATCACCCGGTGATCCGGCGCGCCGTAGCGCAGCCACACCACTCCGCGATCATCGTAGTCGGTCTGCCAGCGCTTGTACTCGCGCATGACCCGGGCATGCACGGCGCCCGGCTCGCTATTCGCCCGGACGAAACTGTCGACATCGATCAATCGCCCCAGGTCCGGATCAACCGCGGGAAGGGTGCGGGCCGCGTCGCGCCGATTGCGAGGGATGTTCATGCGGAAGTTGACGTCAACGGTGTCGAGCCGCTCAAAGTGCGCGGCCAGGCGCGATCCCGGCGGACGCGCGTCGCGTACGTCGCGCGAAGCCAGCCGGTCCCGCACCCAGCGTTCCCGGTCGCCCGCGGTGACCGTGTCCCACGCCTTGTTTTCGGCGGGCGTGAGAAACCATTGCAGGTGCCAGGAAATCACCCGCCGGTCTGCGGTATCGCGAATGGCGGCGACCGCCTGAAGAAAGAGCGCGGTACCCGCCACGGTGTCGTGGTCACGAAAGGAAAGCCGCGAAAGCGTGACATCGTGCCACGTGGAGTCTGCTCCAGCATGCAGTCCAGCGCGGGCACACACCCGGGCGGCTGGCGCGTCGCCCATACGGAGCGCGACCGTGGCACAGGCGCGGAAGATGGCGGGATTGCCAATGCCGCTCCGGGCGGCGGCCAGCAGTACCGAATCCGCCGCCAGGGCGACCGGCCCAAGCGCGTCGCCGTTCACGACCACATCGGCGAGCAGGCTGTTGGCGCGTGGGTCCTTCGGCGTATCGCGGACGGCGTGCATCGCCGCCATCGCAGCACCCTCGAGCCACGTGTCGCCGGCCGTCATCAACGCGCTCTGTCGGCTCAAGGCACCGTTCTGCCAGAGCGCCAGACGAACACAGGCGAGGTCGGTCCAGCTCTCCGCCGCATGATCGCTCGCGGCGGACGCATCGCGGTCTTCCAGACGGAGGAGTGCGTCGCGACCAAGGCCCGTCACCGCGGGGCAGCTGGCCGCCATTTCCTGCGGCACCGGGTGGAGATCAGGATTGTCGATTGGAGCAAACGGGAGACCGGCGCTGGTCTGCAGGAGCATTCCAAGAGCGATCAACACATGTCCCCCTGTCAGCCCGCGTGCCGCCCAGCGAGCAGCCCTACAGAATCTACGCCTGGCGCCGCTGCCTCACCACGGCAATCACCGCCGCACTCGCCTGCGCGTCTGCGTCGAGTGCCGGCAGTTTGGCACCAGCATCCGCCATCGCGGTGACAGCCCCAACGTGGTCCTGGGTGGCAGCATGCGAGTTGTGCCGCGAGCCATGAATGGCCCATCCTACCGGTGCTGCGTCATACGAGTTCTCGCGCACATCGAGCGGTGGGTTGAATCGCAAAATCTCCCGCACCATCTCTGCATTGCCGTGCCACCCGGCCCAATGCAGCGGCGTCGCACCGTGCGCGTCCGGCACGCCCACCGGCCAGCCCGCCTCGAGCATCAGGCGCACCGCGCCAGCATTGTTGTTCGCGGCCGCATCCACCACGTACCGCTGCTCGGCCGCGGACAGCGAGTCCACCATCCCGGGCCGGCTCGCCAGCAGTTGCTTGAACAGTGCTTCGTCTCCCAGCACGCACGCCTGCACCATCTTCACCGCGTCCGGGCTGTTCGCCATGAGCCACGCCACAACGTCCTCGTGGCCAAACTCCCGGGCAATCAGGTGCGGCGTCTTGTCGCTCCCCAGAGTCCAGATGTAGATCGTGCCACCGGCGCGCGGATTCTTCATCGGGAAGAACTCGCTCGACACCGTGGTCTCGATGCGGCCCGGATCCTCGGCCACGAGCCGCTTCACCAACGCAAGATCGCCAAGTGCCGAAGCCATGAGGATATCGGTGTCGCTGCCGTAGGCCACGAGATACCTCGCGACATCCGGCCTCGCGCGCACAAGATATTGCGCCGCCGTCGATTCGTGATCGACGTCGCGAGCGTTGACATCGGTCCCGTGCGACAGCAGCAGTTGAGCCGTCGCGACGTCGCACGCCACATGCAGCGGAGTCTGGCCGTCGCCACCGCGTGCGCTGGCCAGCGCGGGATTGGCGTGCAGCAGTTCGGCGAGCGTTGCATGCATGCCGTGCCGCGCGGCCGCGTGCACGTCCACCGTTGCGCCGCGCGCTACCAGATGGTCCGCCATGCTGCGATCGTCGGTGCTGTCGAGCGGGGTGAAGCGTCCGGCCCACCAGTCACTCCCCTGATCGGGATTGGCCCCGGCGTCCAGGAGCACATCCACCATCGCCCGGTTACCACGCCGCACTGCGCCGATCAGCGGCGTGGCGCCAAAGCCGAGCGCGTCAGTTCCGCGGTCGAGGTGAGCCGCCACGCCGGGGTGATCGACAAGCACTTGTCGCACCCGTTCGGCATTGTTCGTCTGGACGGCGGCAATCAGCAGATCGTACGGCGAGACGGTATCAGATGACATGAGAGACACAGTCGTATGAAAAGATGTGAATGGGCGCTGCTATTGATTCGCTGGAAAGTCGCCCGCAAGCCCCGTTGGCCCGATGAGTTTGACCTCCGGCTCCAACATGACGCCCCACTGTTCCCGGACGCGATGACGCGCCTGGTGCATGAGGCCGAGCACGTCCTGTGCGGTCGCGTCGCCGGTGTTGATGAAGTAGTTCGCGTGCATTGGCGACACCTCTGCACCACCCAGCCGCAGGCCTTTGAGCCCGGTCGCCTCGATGAACTGCCCAGCGGTCCGCGGCGGCCCGGGCCCGAAGTCCGCCGGGAGAATCGGGTTCTTGAAGACGGAGCCGCAACACGGCTGGTTGAACGGCGTGCCGTCCTTGCGCCACTTGTACAGCGACTCGGTCTCTTCTTCGAGTTGCACCGGACTGTTCGGTGCGAGCTCGATCGTCACGCCGACCACCACCACCGGCCCCAGCGCACTCCTCCGATACGTGAACTTTGCATCGGCGGCGGCAACGATGCGATCACTCCCGGTGGGGTCGATCACGTGAATCGAGCGCACCACGTCGCGCCACTCGGCACCGTGGCAGCCGGCGTTCATCACCACACCACCGCCCACGCTCCCGGGCACGCCGACCATCTTGTGAATGCCGCCCCATCCCTCGGCCGCCGTGCGCTTGGCCGCCAGCGGTTGCGGCAGACCGGCGCCGAGCGTCCAGGTGCCGCCGGCCCCGTGCTCGAGCTGGTCGAGCCCCTTGCCCATCCGGATCACGAGCGCATCGAGACCGTCATCGGGAAAGAGAAGATTGGATCCGAGGCCGAGCGCAAACCACGGCACGCCTGCCGCGGCACACCGTGTGAGCGCCGTGGCCACATCCTCCGCCGTCGCGGGCATGAGCACCGTTGCCGGCCCGCCAATCCGGTACGTCGACCATCGCGACAGCGGCTCGCCTTCGCGCACCTCGCCTCGCACGGCGCTGCGAAGCGCCGCGGCGAACGCCGGATCGCGCGCGGTCGCGTTCACGCGCCGCTCATCTCGCGTGCCATCGCATGCCACTCCTGCAGCGAGCACACGGTGAGCCGGCGGCTCTTCATCGCAATGATCGCGTCGCACGCGGCCGCAGCGGCCGACATCGTGGTCGTATATGGAATGCCGTGCTGCAACGCGGCGCGGCGCATGGCGTAGTCGTCCTGCTGCGTGAGCTTGCCCAGCGGCGTGTTGACCAGCAGATGCACCTGCCCCGACACCATCAGGTCGATCCCGTTGGGCCGCCCTTCATACACCTTGAGGACGCGCTCGGCCGGCACGCCGCGCGCACGGAGATAGCGCTGCGTTCCACCGGTCGCAAGAATCCGGAAGCCTAGCTCGTGCAGGCGGCGTGCGATCGGCACCACGGTGGGCTTGTCGTGATCATTGACCGTGACAAAGACCGTGCCTTCGAGCGGCAGTGTACCGTCGGCACTCGCCTGGGCCTTGGCAAAGGCCATTCCGAATGAGTCGGCAATCCCCATCACCTCGCCGGTGGAGCGCATCTCCGGTCCGAGGCGCGTGTCGACACCGGGGAACTTGGCAAATGGAAAGACCGCTTCCTTGACCGCGACATACGGCTGCAGCGGATCGTCCGTGAGGCCCAGGCTATCGAGCGTCTGGCCCGCCATCACTGCGGCCGCGAGGGCCGCAAGCGGCACGCCGGTGGTCTTGGACACGAACGGAATGGTCCGCGACGCGCGCGGATTCACTTCCAGCACGTACACCACGCCATCCTTGATGGCGTACTGCGCGTTGAGCAACCCCACCACGCCGAGCTTGCGCGCAAAGGCACGCGTGTGTTCGCGCATCTGCTCCACCTGCTCCTCGGTGATCAGATACGGCGGCAGCACGCACGCGGAGTCACCCGAGTGGATGCCGGCGTCTTCGATATGCTGCATTACGCCACCGATCACGACGTTGGTGCCATCGGAGATCGCATCGACGTCGGCTTCGAAGGCATCCTCGAGAAACGAGTCGATGAGGACCGGGTGGCCCGGCGCGACCCGCGCGGCCTCGTCGAAGAATTCGCGCAGCTCGTCGGGGTCGTACACAATGCGCATCGCGCGGCCGCCCAGCACATAACTCGGCCGCACCAGCACCGGATAGCCAATCCGCTCGGCCACCGCCAGGGCGCCATCGACGGTTTCCGCCGTGCCGTTGGGCGGCTGGCGAATGTCGAGCTCACGGGCGACCGCTTCAAAGAGTCGCCGATCCTCCGCCGCGTCGATCGCATCGGGGGACGTTCCGAGAATCTTGACGCCCGCCGCAGCCAGCGACTTGGCGAGCTTGAGCGGCGTCTGACCGCCGAGCTGGACCACGACGCCTATGGGCTTTTCGATGTGGACAATTTCGAGCACGTCTTCAAGCGTCAGTGGTTCGAAGTAGAGGACGTCGGAGATATCAAAATCGGTGGAGACCGTTTCGGGATTCGAATTGACCATCACGGTGCGGAAGCCGAGCTCGCGGAACGCAAGAGTCGCGCGGACGCAGCAGTAGTCGAACTCGACGCCTTGCCCGATGCGATTGGGGCCCGAACCCAGGATGATGACGGTGGGCCGGCCGTCGTGTGCAGCTTCGCTCTCCTCGTCCCAGCAGGAATAGAGATAGGGTGTGCTCGACGGAAATTCGCCGGCGCAGGTATCGACGGTCTTGTAGGATGGCCGGAGCCCCAACCGATGCCGCTGCGTGCGAATGTGCGACTCGGGAAGCTGGCGAAGATCGCCGAGCTGCCAATCGGAAAAGCCGGCGCGCTTGAGACGGAGGAGCATTGCCCGGTCGGCGTCGTCATTGGCGCCGTGCGGGTGCGCGATCCACTCGTCTTCCATCGCAACGAGTCCGGCCAGTTGGTGCAGGAACCAGGGGTCGATGCCGGACGCGTCGTGGATCTCGTCGACGGTCACACCGGCGACCAATGCGCGCTTGACCTGAAAGAGCCGCTCGGGTGTCGGCGTGCGGATGGCGGAGAGCAGTGTCGCGCGATCGTTGTCGCTCAGCCGGTCGTCGATCGGACCCGCGCCGATCGTCCAGCCGGATCGCCCCGCTTCGAGTCCGCGAAAGCCCTTCTGGAGTGCTTCCTTGAACGTGCGGCCAATGGCCATCGCCTCGCCGACCGATTTCATCTGGGTGGTGAGCGACGGATCCGCTTTGGGAAACTTCTCAAAGGCAAAGCGCGGAATCTTGACGACGACATAGTCGAGCACCGGCTCGAACGACGCGGGTGTGGTGCCCGTGATATCGTTGGGAAGCTCGTCGAGTGTGTAGCCGACGGCCACCTTGGCACCGATCCGCGCAATCGGAAATCCCGTGGCCTTGGACGCCAGCGCCGAGGAGCGCGAGACGCGCGGATTCATTTCGATCACCAGCTGCTGGCCGGTGCGCGGATCGACGGCGAACTGGATGTTGCAGCCGCCGGCCGCCACCCCGACTTCCCGGATGATCTTGATCGATGCGTCGCGCATCTCCTGATATTCGCGGTCGGTCAACGTCATCGCGGGCGCCACGGTAATGGAATCGCCGGTGTGCACACCCATCGGATCGATATTCTCGATCGAGCAGACGATGACGACATTGTCGGCACCGTCGCGCATCACTTCGAGCTCGTATTCCTTCCAGCCGATGATGCTGCGCTCGACCAGCACGGAGTGCACCGGCGAAAGCTCGAGCCCGCGGCGGAGCAGCGATTCAAATTCCTCGCGGTTGTATGCGATGCCGCCGCCGCTGCCGCCCAGCGTGAACGACGGGCGCAGGATTGCCGGATAGCCGGTGCGCTCGACCGCGGCGAGACCGTCTTCCACCGATCCGACGACGCTGCCGGCGGGCGTGGCCAGTCCAATGCGGCGCATTGCGTCGGCAAACTCCGCGCGATCCTCCGCGATCCGGATGGCGCGCTCATTGGCGCCGATCAGCTCGACGTTGAAGCGCTCGAGGGTTCCGTCGCGCACCAGCGCCATCGCCACGTTGAGAGCGGTCTGGCCGCCCATCGTGGGCAATAGCGCATCGGGCTTCTCGCGCTCGATCACCTTGGCGACCCACTCGGGCGTCACGGGCTCGATGTAGGTCCGGTCGGCAAGCTCGGGGTCGGTCATGATCGTCGCGGGATTGGAATTGACCAGGATGACGCGATAGCCCTCTTCCTTGAGCGCCCGCACCGCCTGCGTGCCCGAGTAGTCGAACTCCGCGCCCTGGCCGATCACAATCGGTCCGGAGCCCAGGATGAGAATCGACGAGAGGTCAGTGCGCTTGGGCATTCGTCAATTCCTGTAGCGTCTGTTCAAGAGGAATGGTGGGCGACCAGCCGGTGGCCACTCTGAGCCGTGTGGCGTCGCCCACGAGGACCGGAATATCGGTGGAACGGACCAGCAATGCATCGGCAACCGGCACCGCGTCGCTGCCCGCCAGCCTGGCGAGGATGCGGAAGCACTCGAGCAGCGGCCGGCCCTGACCGGTCGCCACGTTGTAGACCTCTCCCGGTGCGCCCTGCGCGAGGAGGAGGAGATAGGCCCGGACCACGTCGCGCACATCGAGCACGTCCCGCACCGGCGCCAGATTGCCCACCGCAACCGTCTTCTCGCCGCGCAGGACCGCCTGGCGAAGCCGTTCCGCCAGCGCCGGCAGCACGTAGACCGGCAACTGCCCCGGGCCAGTGTGGGTAAACGGCCGGGCCACCAGCACGGGGAGGCCAGTCCGCCGCCGCACTTCGAACGCCGCGATCTCCGCGCCCAGCTTGGTGGCGGCGTAGAGGGAGACCGGCGCTGGAAGGGCGGTCTCATCGATCGGCTCGGTGTGACCCGCGCCGTACACTTCGGAGGTGGACACCAGGAGAAAGACCGGCGAGCCCAATGCCGCCAGCGCATCGGCAAGGGCCGCGGTGGCACCTGCGTTGAGCGTCCACGCTTCGATCGGCGTTTGCCGGACGGCCCTGCTCGACGCGATTGCCGCCAGGTGGATGACCGCGTCCGGCGCGGTGTCGGCCACCCGCGCCACGCCCTCGGGCGTGCGCAGATCCGCGACCACGGTCTGGACGTGCTGGTGCTGCCATTCCGCAGGCACAGGAGTGACGCCGGATATCGCGGCGATCACATCATCGCCCTGACTCAGCGCAGCCTGCACCAGCCAGCGGCCGACGAAGCCGTCGGCGCCCGTCACCAGAAGACGCGTCACCGCGGCTTGAGCCGTTCCAGGTCGGCGTCGACCATCATCGTCACCAGCTGCTCGAATCCGACCGCGGGGCGCCAGCCGAGTTCTCCTTGAGCACGCGACGGATCGGCGATGAGCAGATCCACTTCGGCTGGACGATAGAACCTGGGATCGACCACGACATGCTTCTGCCAGTCGAGGCCGACATGATTGAACGCGATGCGCACCAGCTCTTCCACCGAGTGCGTGGTGCCGGTGCCGATCACATAGTCGTTGGGCGTCTTCTGCTGCAGCATCCGCCACATCGCATCGACGTAGTCGCCGGCATAACCCCAATCGCGCTTGGCGGCGAGATTGCCGACGCGCAGCTCCGTCGCGAGGCCCGCCGCGATGCGCGCCACGCCGTCCGTCACCTTGCGCGTGACAAACTCGATGCCGCGCCGCGGCGATTCGTGATTGAAGAGAATGCCGCTCACCGCGTAGAGGCCGTACGACTCGCGATAGTTGACGGTAATCCAGTGACCGTAGAGCTTGGCCACGCCATACGGCGAACGCGGATAGAACGGTGTCGATTCCCGCTGCGGCGTTTCGACCACCTTGCCAAACATCTCCGACGAACTCGCCTGGTAGAACCGCGCGGTGGGACAGGCAAGACGCACCGCTTCGAGAATGCGGGTCACGCCGAGGGCGGTGAATTCTCCGGTGAGCACGGGCTGCGTGAAGGATGTCGGCACGAACGACTGCGCCGCGAGGTTGTAGACCTCGTCGGGCTGCTCGTCCTGCATCACCATCGTGAGCGAATGTTGATCGAGCAGATCGGCGGCGGCAATCCTCAACCGCGGAATGAGATGGTCGATTCGCTCATAGGAGTGGTGCGACGTCCGCCGCACTACCCCGACCACGTCGTAACCTTTGTCGAGCAGGTACTCGGCCAGATACGAGCCGTCCTGGCCGGTGATCCCGGTAATCAGCGCCTTAGGCATGGGTATGGACCTCCGATTGAGGTTGCCTGGGTTGGCCAGTTGCCCCGGAACCGCCACCGCCCTAGCTTTGAGGGCTTGTCAAGGACGGAAACCGTTTCATCTGGGGCGTATTTATGGCGCGCGTCTGCACGCGGTGCGGCAAGGGGCCGGTCACCGGCAATCATGTTAGTCATGCGAACAACCGGCGCAAGCGTCGGTGGTTTCCCAATCTGCAGGTGGTGCGGGTGCTGGTCGACGGCGCCCCGCGCCGGGTGCGCGTCTGCACCCAGTGCCTGAAGGGCGGCAAGGTCGTCAAGGTCACGCGGAGCGCGGCAGTCGCCTGAGCCAGCGGCGGCCGGCTGGTCGCCCATATTCTGCCGCCAGTTTGAAAAAAAGGGGACCCTCGGGTCCCCTTTCTGCTGCCGTTCGACCACCCATCCTGCCGTCACTCGGACAGCAGTTCGATCCGCGCCAGCTCGGCGCCATCGCCCGGGCGGCTGCCCAGCTTGAGGATGCGGGTGTATCCACCCGGCCGCGAAGCGAAGCGCGGTCCGATCGTCTTGAACAGCTTGGTCAGCACCTGGCGATCCGGAATCTTCTGCTCCACCTGGCGCACCGCGTGCAGATCGCCGCGACGCGCGAGCGTCACCAGCTTCTCGGCATACGGCCGGAGTTCCTTCGCCTTGGCGACCGTGGTGGTGATCCCTTCGTGCGTGAAGAGCGACGCGGCCATGTTGCGGAGCAATGCCCGCTTGTGGCTCGACGTCCGCGACAGCTGCCGTCCCTTGGCGCGATGACGCATGTCAGCCCTCCTCGCCGTCAGCAGCCGGCACGAGCGGAGCTGTGCCTTCGCGAATGATGCGCAGGTCGCCGTCGGCATCTTCGAAGAGCATCTCGAAGTTGAGCTCTTCGCGCTGCAGCAGCTCGGCGATCTCCTGCAGAGCCTTGTCGCCGATGTTCTTCACGTCCTTCAGATCCTTGACCGAGAACTCCACCAGATCCTTGAGGGTCCGGATGTTGGAGTTCTTGAGCGAGTTGAGCGTGCGCACCGACAGGCCGAAGTCGTCGATCACGCGACCCAGACGGGCAGCGAGGCCCGTGGCGGGAGCGCCGCCATCGGACGACAGCGTCGTATGCGCCGGCGTCTTGCCGAACTCGACAAAGAAGCGGAAGTGCTCCTGCGCGAGGGCCGCCGCATAGGCGATGGCATCCTCGGGCGAGATCGTACCGTTGGTCTCGACCGAGACGGCAAGGCGATCGTAGTCGGTGCGCTGACCGACGCGGGTTTCGGCGACGGTGAAGTTGGCGCGGCGCACGGGATTGTAGATCGCGTCGATGCGGACGAGATCGACCGGATACGAGCGGTCGGCCGGATGCATCTCGGACTCGACGTAGCCGCGGCCCTTGTTGACGTAGAGCTCGCAGTTGATGTCGCGCGCGTCCTGCACGGTGAAGAGCAGCTGGTCGGGGTTCATCACCCGCGCCTGGCCATTCTCCTGGATGTCGCGGGCGTACACCGGGCCCGGGCCCTGTCGCGTCACGCGCAGCACCGCTTCGTCGACGCTCTCGTCGAGCACCAGCGTCAGCGCCTTGAGGCGCTGCACGATCTGATGCACGTCTTCCAGTACGCCCTGCACGGTCTGATGCTCGTGCACGACGCCGTCGAGACGGAAGCCCCAGACGGCGCTGCCCGGCAGCGACGACAGCAGCAGGCGGCGCAGCGAATTGCCCAGCGTGTAGCCGAAGCCGCGTTCGAGCGGCTGCAGCCGGAACTCTGCAATATTGGGATTGTCCTCGCGCTTCGTCATCTCGACGACTTGCGGGCGGACCAGTCCAGTCAGATCGATACTCATCGGGCCGGCTTCCTTACATCACTTCGAGTAGAGCTCGACGATCAACTGCTCGAGCGCGTTCACCGGGATGGCATCGCGTGTGGGCAGCTCGACGAGCCGTCCGGCGGCCTTCTCCGTGTCGATCGACAGCCACGACACCGGCGCCCCGCGGGACGCCTGCTCCTGCGCTGCCCTTACCACGACCATCTCGCGATCCCCCGGCGCCACACGGATTTCCTGACCGGTGGCACAGCGGAAGCTCGGGATGTCGACCTTGCGGCCGTTCACTTCCACATGGCCGTGACGCACCAGCTGGCGCGCCCCGCGTCGCGACGCCGCAAAGCCCATGCGGTACACGATGTTGTCGAGCCGCGTCTCGAGCGCGATCAGCAGGTTGGTGCCCTTTACGCCGGGCATGCTCGACGCGCGGGTGTAGGTGTTGCGGAACTGGGTCTCGGTGAGCCCGTACATCCGCTTCACCTTCTGCTTCTCGCGCAACTGCTTGGCGTACTCGGACATCTTGCGTCCGCGTCCGGCCGACTGGCCGTGCTGGCCCGGCGCGTACTGCCGCCGCTCGACCGCGCACTTCTCGGTGAGACAGCGGGTGCCCTTGAGAAAGAGCTTGGTGCCTTCGCGGCGGCAATGCCGGCAAGCCGGCCCAGTGTATCGTGACATGGCTCAGACCCGCCGCTTCTTGGGAGGCCGGCAGCCGTTGTGCGGGATCGGCGTCACGTCGCGGATCGACGCCACCTTGAGTCCCACCGACGCCAGCGCCTGGATGGCCGACTCGCGGCCGCTGCCCGGGCCCTGCACCCGCACGTGCACGCGGCGCATGCCGAGGTTGAGCGCTTCGCGCGCACAATTCTCACCCGCCACCGTGGCGGCAAAGGGTGTCGACTTCTTCGAGCCCTTGAAGCCCGCCTTCCCGGCCGTCCCCCACGCCACCGTGTTGCCACGGAGATCGGTGATGGTGATCAGCACGTTGTTGAAGGTCGCGGAGATATGCACGATCCCCTCGGACTCCACCGTCTTCTTTGAGCGCTTGGCGCTCGGCTTGGGCGCAACAGCGGGTTCAGTCATGACTTACTTTTTCGTCGCCTTCTTCTTGCCGGCAATGGCCCGACGCGGGCCTTTCTTGGTCCGGGCGTTGGTATGCGTGCGCTGGCCACGAACCGGCAACCCGCGGCGATGCCGAATGCCGCGATAGCTGCCGATGTCCATGAGCCGCTTGATATTCATGGCGACCTCGGTGCGCAGCGCGCCCTCGGTCTTGACGGTCCGCTCGATCACCTGGCGCAGCCGGCCGACTTCGACGTCGGACAGATCGCGCACCCGGGTCTCGGGCGACACTCCGGTCTCGGCCAGCAGCTTGCGGCTGGTCATGCGACCGATGCCGAAGATGTAGGTGAGCCCGATTTCGACGCGCTTCTCGCGCGGCAGGTCCACTCCCGCAATACGTGCCATCTTATCCCTGCCGTTGCTTGTGCTTGGGCGTCCGCGTGCAGATGACGCGCACCACACCACGGCGCTTCACCACCCGGCAGCTTTCGCAGATCGGCTTGACACTTGAACGAACCTTCACGCGCGTAATCTCCCCAGGCCCTGGGTTCTTGAGTAGCACGGAATGATACTGGCGGCCCAAGCCTCAGGCAACCCCGCCTGGCGCCCGGATTTACGCGATCGGTCGCGGCATCGCGCGCCGGAACGCGTCGTACGCCTCGGCCGGATTGGGCGCGTCCGAAATCGGCCGGCCAACCACCAGATGCGTAGCCCCCGCCAGGACAGCGCCTTCCGGCGTTGCCACCCGCCGCTGATCGCCCGCGCCGTCTTCGGCTCGGCGGATTCCCGGCACCACCAGCCGCCCACTGCCCACTGCCGGCCGCGCCACCGCGAGCTCCTCGGCCGAACAGACCACGCCGGCCATTCCCGCCGCCACGGCCAGGGTGGCAAGACGAGTCACTTCTGCGCCCAAGTCCACCAGGTCGCGGCCGGTCACCGCGGCGTACTCAGGCGCTGCAAAGGACGTCAGCACCGTCACCGCGACCAGCTTGACCCGGTCGCCCGCAGCCGCGGCAGCGGCTGCGAGCATTGCCGGCCCCCCCGCCGCGTGCACGGTGGCCATCTCCACACCCAGGTCCACCGCACTCCGGACCGCTCCGGCCACGGTATTGGGAATATCGTACCACTTGAGATCGAGAAAGACGGGATGCCCCTCCGCCACGAGCGCTCGCACAAACCCCGGGCCCGCGCTGGTGAAGAGCACTGCCCCAACCTTCACGGCGCAGCCCTCCGGCAACTGATCCAGGAGTGCGATCGCCGATGGGGCGTCGGAATGGTCCAGCGCCACAATCAGTTCAGCCATTGCCATGCTCCAGCTGGTCGATGATCCGTTCGGGGAGCCGTGGATCGGCAAGCCCCGCCGTGCCGATCGCGACCAGTGACGCGCCGGCGTCGAGATACTGGCGCACATCCTCGGCGGAGCGAATGCCCCCGATGCCGATCACCGGAAAATCCGGCAGCGCGCGGGCGGTCCGCTGCACCGCGAGCAGCCCTGCCGGCAGCAGCGCCGGACCACTCACGCCGCCCGTGCCGTTCCCCACCCGGGGCACCTTCCCGTCGAACAGTGTTCCGGGCATGGTGTTCACGAGCGACACGCCATCGGCACCGGCGTCGCGCGCCGCGCGGGCCAGCGAGAGGATATCGGGAAGTGCCGGCGAGAGCTTGGCAAAGAGTGGCCGTGTGGTCGCCGCGCGGCAGCGCGTGAGCACCGCCATGAGGCTTTCGCGATCGGCCCCGAACTCCATCCCGCCGTGCGCGGTGTTGGGGCACGAGAGGTTGATTTCGTACGCCGCATGTCCCGCGAGGTCGTCGAGCCGTGCGATCACCGCGGCATACTCCTCCACCGCAAAACCGACGACGTTGACGACGACCTGCATGGCGCCGCGATGCGCTGCAAGCCACGGAAGTTCGACGGTGCGCACCTGCTCGACGCCGGGATTGGCGAGACCGATCGAGTTGAGCATGCCGCCGCGAAACTCGGCCACGCGCGGCGCAGCGTTGCCGTGGCGCGGTGCCAGCGACACGGCTTTGGTGGCGAGACCGCCGAGCTGAAAGAGATCGCACACACCGGCGAGCTCGCGGCCGTACCCGGCCGTTCCAGAGGCAAGCAGGACGGGGTTGGAAAAACGGATGCCCGCGACGGTGCGGGCCAGCGTCACCGCTGCACGCTCTGCGCGCCCGTGGCGTCGCGGCGCACCGCCATCGCCGTGCGGACATAGGTGGCGAGCGAGTCCTCGAGGTGCAACAGCGCAGGATCGGCAATGCCGTTGATCCGCTCGAGGTAGGGACTCGCCGTGAACGTCGCAAGGCGCGCGCGCAGCGCCGGCGCGGAATCGGGTTCGATCGACAGACGGGTGAGGAGCACCTTGGGAAGGTACGCCGACTGCGGCCATCCGTGTTCGATCCGGGTGAGGAGCGTATTGGCGATCGCGGAGGAGTTGAGCGAATCGCGCGCGAGTTCGGCCGCCAGGAAGAGCGCGAGATCGCCGGTCGGCGCGCCGGACGCGGTGCCGCTGTCGATGCTCACCACGCGCATCGCGAGATGTCGGAGTGCCATCGCCTGCACCACGATGAGGCTGTTGGCGTAGTCGGCGTCGTCGATCGCGGCGGCGGAGTCGATCGCCACCCGCAGCGCTGTCAGTGTGGTGGCATTGGTCAACGCGCGCTTGGCGACCAGGCCCAGTGCGTCGTGACCGACGCGGCCCGGCGCGTGTGGCAGGAGCTGTGCGAGATATCTCGCAGCAGCAACGGAGTCGCGGCCGATCGCGCCGGCGAACGCCGGATAGAGCCATGCCGCGCGCAGATCTTCCCGCATCTTGGGCCACGCCATGAGCGCGGCGAGCAGCGAATCCGTCCGCAAAGGATCGACGTTGACAAAGCTGCCGACCAGATGACCCCATGGCACGGTCGTGTCGTGCGCCGCAAGCAGCGGTCGCAGCTCCGCCAGCGCTTCCGCCGGGTGTCCTGTGCCGATCAGCGCATCCGCGCGATCCACAACCGCGGCCTTCCCCGGAACATTCCGCAGTGTCGTAACCGCCGCCGCCCAGTCGCCGCGCTGGACGAGCGCGTGACCGTAGCGCAGACGCGCCTCGCGACGCACGGCGGTGTCGCGACTGTCCACCAGCGACGCGAGAATCGGAATGGCGCGGGGATCGCCGGCAACGTCTTCGCAGCGGCCCAGCTCCAGCAGCATCTGGTCGTGCCATGGCACGTCGGGGAGCGTGGTGTACGCCACCTCGAGTTCGGCTTCGGCCGTGATGCAATCGTTCAGCCGTTCACGCGCGCGACCACGCAGCCACTCGGCTTCCATCCCGCGCTTGCCGCCGGGACGTCGCGCATAGGCCGAATCGCCCTTGGCCGCGACCTGCCCCCAGAGGCTGAGCGCATCACCCGGACGCTTGTCCCGCTCGGCGCGGAGCGCTTCGCCGCTGATCATGCGCGCCTGATACAGCGAATTGGACCAGGAGCAGGCGCCCAGCATCGCGCCGAGGATGGCCAGCGGGAGCATCAGTTGCCGCATGCGGACTCCGTGTCGGAGGCGCAGCGTTCGTGATCCACCTCGCGCAGGTAGCCGACCACCGCATCCGCGATTGCACCGGCCAGCGCGCGCTGGCCGTCGGGTGTGGTCATCAGTCGTGCGTCGTCACGATTGGTGGCGTAGCCCATCTCCACCAGAATCGCCGGCGCCCGCGCCGTGGTGAGCACCGCAAACTCGGCCTGCTTGACGCCCTGCGGACCGCCGGACTGCACTTCGTCGAGGTGCGACTGCACCAGCGTGGCGGCCCGCGCCGACTGCCGGAGGAATTCGTTGGTCTGCAGATCCTTCATGATGAAATCGAGTCCGCCGGCGTCGGCATGCGTCTTGGGGAGATCGTAGCGAATGGCGCTGTTTTCGGTGCGGGCCACGCGCGCCGCATCGGTGGTGCGCGCCGTTGCCAGGAAATACGTCTCGAAGCCACGAACATCATTGAAGCCCGGACGCGGATCGAGCGAATTGACGTGCAGCGACACAAAGAGATCGCACGGCTTGGAGCAATAGCGCGGCGCCCGCTCCGCCAGGTTGATCAGCGTGTCGGTCGTGCGCGTCATCGTCACCTTCACGCCGCGCCGTTCGAGTTCATTGCGGACCAGGAGGCCCACGGCCAGCGTGACATCCTTCTCCTTGAGCCCATTGGGAAAGAAGAGTCCGGGGTTGCCGGGATCGGTGCCGCCATGCCCGGGATCGATCGTGACGTGATGTCCTGCCTGCAGTCCGCCCGGCAGGCGACTGCGATCGTCCTGCCCCACGGTGGTGCGCGACGGACGCCGGGCCAGCGGCGGCAAGCCGGGACCTTCCGCAAGAACGGCGGTGGCCGGCGTCCAGTTCCACGCTTCGCGGGCGGGATCGGCGAGCACCTCGGCCACAAAGGCCAGAGGCACGAACAGCGAATCGCCGCGCAGCACGGTGGGAGCCGGCAGCCCCCGCACCTCGCCGCCCAGGTCTACCAGCGGCGTGCCGGCGAGAAAGCGGAAATTGCCCGCGGGCGTGTCGAGCGCGGTCCAGTCATGATCGCGGCGGACCTTGCCGTTGATGGCATGTGCGAGGGGGCCGAGCGGCACCAGCGGGCCGGTCCCGGGGCGCACCATCAGCGCAATCTGTGCGACTGCGCCGTTCGCCGCGGTCACCTTGAGCCGCGCCGGCGACGTGACCTGCAGCGTCAGGAGTGCCAGCAACCACACCGCAGCGTTCACTGCCGGCCTCGCCAGGCCAGCGCGCGCGCCACTTCGCGCTGTGCGACCCGTTTCTTGAGGTCTTCGCGCTTGTCATGCGCCTTCTTGCCCTTGGCGAGTGCGAGCAGGATCTTGGCGCGACCGTTCGCGAAGTACAGCTCGAGCGGAATCAGCGCGAGCCCTTCGCGCTCCACCGCACCGACCAGGCGCTCGATCTCCTTGCGGTGCAGCAACAACTTGCGGGAACGCACCGGATCGTGGTTGTAGCGATTGCCCTGCTCGTACGGCGTGATGTTCAGCTTCTCGATCCAGACCTCGCCGCGGGAGACGCGTGCAAAGGCTTCCTTGATCGACGCGCCACGACGGCGCAGGGACTTGACCTCGGTGCCGGTCAGCACGACGCCCGTCTCCAGCGTATCGATCACGTGGAAATCATGGGTCGCCTTGGGGTTGCGCGCCACGGAAACCCGCTCCAGGCGCGCCGGCGGCGTCGCTGCCGCGGGCTTCTGGGCCATGCCCTAAAGTAACGGCCGCTGATGCCCGCTGCTTGACCCTCGACCCGGCAGCGGACTACGTTTGCCCCCCCAACGCCGAAGTGGTGGAACTGGTAGACGCGCTGCGTTCAGGGCGCAGTGGGCGCAAGCCCGTGGGGGTTCGAGTCCCCCCTTCGGCACTCTCCCCGCACAACAACTTTCCGTCGTCAGTAGCGCGCCATGGTCGGATCGACCATGGTGGCCCAGGCGTCGACACCGCCGGCAAGGCTCCGCACGCGCGGCAATCCGGCCGCAAGGAGCAGCTGTCGCGCGCGCAACGAGCGCGGCCCGTGATGGCAGACCGTCACGACGGCCCGGTCGCGCGGTAACTCCCCCATCCGTCGCGGCAACTCGCCAAGCGGCACGAGTTGCGAGCCGGCAATCGCCGCCAGCGCGAATTCCCAGCCTTCACGCACATCGAGCAGCAGCGGCGGCGCCGCACCGGCCAGCAGTTGCGCGAGCTCCGTCGCCGTGATCTCCGCGTCCTGACCCGCGTTGTTCATCTGTACTCCGCAGAAAGCGTCATAGTCGATCAATTCGTGAATCACAGGATGGTCGCCGCAGACCGGACACGCAGGATCCCGCGCGACGGCAATTTCGCGCATGCGAAGCGCGAGCGCATCGATCAGCAGCAGTCGACCGACCGCGGACGTCCCGATACCGAGAATCCACTTGAGCGCCTCGAGCGCCTGCAACGTGCCCACGATCCCGGGCAACACGCCGAGCACACCAGCCTCGATGCAACTTGGCACCAGCTCCGGCGGTGGCGGATCGGCAAAGAGACAGCGATAGCACGGACCGCCCGGCGTGGCGAATACGGAAAGCTGTCCTTCGAACCGGAAAATGCTGCCGTAGATAAGCGGACGACGCTCCAGCACGCAGGCATCGTTGACGAGATAGCGCGTCGGGAAATTGTCGCTGCCGTCAATCACTACGTCGAACGCGGCGATGATCGCGCGCGCGTTGGCGCTGGTGAGCCGTTCGGGAAACGTCTCCACCCGCACGTTGGGATTGAGACCCTGAATCCGCTCGGCCGCGGACGCGGTCTTGGCGCGGCCAAGCGATCGCGTATCGTGCAGGATCTGTCGCTGCAGATTGGAGAGATCGACAAGATCGTCATCGACAATGCCCAGCGTACCGACACCTGCGGCCGCCAGGTACAGCGCTGCCGGCGAGCCCAGACCCCCCGCACCAATGAGCAGCACGCGTGCCGCGCGGAGACGCGCCTGCCCTTCGAGTCCCACCTGCGGCAACGTGAGATGACGCGCATAGCGGACGAGTTCGTCCGAGCTCAGCGGTGGCGGCGTCTCAGGCAAGATCGCCTCGTGGCGTGAGACGACGCACGACAGCAAGTGCGGCGGCCGGGCCCAGCGCAAGAATGGCCATCGCCCACCGCCAACCCACAGCGGCCGCGATCACCGGCACGAGCTGAATGCTCGCGATCGTCAACAGGAATCCGAGCGAGGTCTGCAGCGTGAGTGCGGTGCCGACCGCGTGTGGCGGCGCGTGCTCGGTGACGAGCGCCGAGAACTGGGCGGAGTCGGCAATGACCGCGATACCCCACACCAGACAGAGTCCGAGCACCAGCCACACCGGACCGCCAAACACAACGCCGCTCACGAGTGAGCATACGCCGCTCAGCGTGAGTGCGACGCGCACCACCGTTGTCCGGCCGCGCCGATCGGCCGCAAGACCACCCCAGATCGAGCCGATCGCGCCGATCGCCACGCAGGCGAACGCCCACGCGCCGGCACGATCGGTCGGCGCGCCGCGGGCCGCGAACGATGCCGCAAGAAATGCCGGAACCCACGCCCAGAACGCGTATAACTCCCACATGTGACCGAGATAGCCGCCGGTGACGCGACGCAGAACAGGATCGCGCGCCACGAGTCCGGTCAAGTGCCACGAAAACGGTCGTGCCGGAAAGGCGAACGGACCGTCGCGGTATGCCGTCGCAATCAGGAGCGCCCCCACCAGTGCCGCAGCCGATGGTACGAGCACGGTGGGCGCGACGGCAAAGTGCGCGCCTTCGAGCAAGTACGGCACGGCTTTGCCGGCCGTGAGTGCCGCGACCACCATGCCGATCGCGAGACCGCGCTCCGCCTTGAACCAGGTGGCCGCCATCTTCATCGCGGGCGGATAGACCCCCGCCAGCGCCATGCCGGTGGCCATCCGCGTGGCGAGCGCGATGCCGAACGTATGTGCCGGCAGGAGCGCCGCGTTAGCGAGCGAGGCGAGCAGCGCGCACGCCGCAAAGAGCCAGCGCGCCGGAATGATGTCGGAGAGATTGAGCACCGCAACGATCAGCGTACCGGCCACAAAGCCCAGCTGCACGGCGGACGTGAGCCACGCCGCCTGTGCGGCGGAGAAGCCCAGTTGCGCGCGCAGGATGGGTGCGACCGCGCTGCCGGCAAACCACACCGACATGCCAAAGAGCTCGGCCGTGGCGAGCAACGCAAGTTGCCGCCAGCGACTCGGCGCCGCGATCATCCGCCCCCCGGAATTCCTTTCCCGTTCCCCGGCACGCCAATTTCCGTCATGGCGCGCAAGTCGAGCACTTCGGCGAGCCGGTCGCCCTCGAGCAGCTTTTTCTGCACCACGAGCTGCTTGACCGTGAGCCCCGTCGCCAACGCTTCCTTGGCGAGCTTGGCCGCCTCGGCGTAGCCAATCTCCGGCGCAAGGGCCGTGACGAGCGCCGGACTCCGCTCGAGCCAGTGCGCGCACTGCGCTTCATCGGCCGCAATGCCGCGAATGCACTTCTCGGCAAAGATGCGCACCGCGTTGGCGACGATCATCAGACCGAACACCATGTTGTGCGCGATCACCGGCATCATCACGTTGAGTTCGAGCTCGCCGGCCTTGGCGGCCATGGCGATGGTGTTGTCGAGCCCGATCGCCTGATAGCAGACCTGGTTGACCATCTCGGCGATCGACGGATTCACCTTGCCCGGCATGATGCTCGAGCCCGGCTGCACCGCGGGAAGGAGAATCTCCGCGAGGCCGGTGCGCGGGCCCGACGCGAGAAGACGCACATCGTCGGCGATCTTGCAGAGATCGAGCACAAACGCGCGGAACGCTCCGCTGAACGTGGCCACGTCGCCCATCGACTGCATCAGCTGGATGCGATCGTCCGACATCTCGAGCTCGAGTCCGGTGCTTGCCGCGAGATACTGCACCATCATCGCGGGGTATTGCGGCTCGGCGTTGATTCCCGTTCCCACCGCGGTGCCGCCGATGTTCATCGCCTTGAGCCACCCGGCCGCCTGCACGAGCTTGGCGCGGTGCCGTGCAATGGTGTGACCCCACGCGGTGAATTCCTGACCCAGACGGATCGGCGTGGCATCCTGCAGGTGGGTGCGCCCCGACTTGAGCACGCTGTCAAACTCGACGCCTTTGGCGAGAAAGTCCGCCGCAAGCGTGTCCATCGCCGCGAGCAGCGGCTGCAACATGTGCAGCGTTGCGAGCCGGATGGCCGTGGGGATCACATCGTTGGTCGACTGCGCCATGTTGACGTGATCGTTGGGATGCACCGGCGCATAGCTGCCGCGCGCATGACCCAGCAGTTCGTTGGCGCGATTGGCGAGCACTTCGTTGCAGTTCATGTTGTGCGACGTGCCGGCACCGGCCTGATACGGATCGACCACGAACTGATCGCGGTGCTCGCCGCCGAGCACTTCGTCGGCGGCCCGAATGATCGCGTCGGCGAGCACTGGGTCGAGACGCCCAGTCTCACGATGCACTTCCGCGGCGGCGCGCTTGATGACCACGACGGCGTCGACGAACGCCGGCAGCGGCTTGAGACCGGAGATCGGAAAGTTCTCCACGGCACGGAGCGTCTGGATGCCGTAGAGTGCGTCGGCGGGCACGCGCTTCTCGCCCAGTGGGTCCTTCTCGATGCGGGTGTTCATGCCTGAAAAGTAAGGGGAGCGGCCCGGCGCGCGGTGAGGTACTTCTCCACCGCGATCGCGGCCGTCGTGGCGTCGCCGACGGCAGTGGTCACCTGCCGGGTGAGCTGGACCCGAAGATCGCCGGCGGCAAAGAGACCGGGGATCGAGGTTTCCATCCGGTCGTTGGTGACGATGTAGCCTGCGGCGTCATGGGTGAAGTGGTGCTTGATCAGGCCGCTGTTGGGTGTGAATCCGATGAAGATGAACGCGCCGGTGACGGGCAGCTCGGACGCACCGCCGTGCACCGTGTCTTCGAGTCGCAGATGCTTGAGCCCCTGGACGTCGCCGACCATCTCCAGGACGCGGCGATTCCAGAGCACTTCGATCCTGGGATTCTCCATGGCCCGGTCCTGCACGATCTGCGCGGCGCGGAACTCGTGGCGGCGATGGACGATGTACACCTTGGCGGCGTAGCGGGTGAGATAGTCGGCCTCTTCCACCGCGGCGTCACCGCCGCCGATGACGGCGATCGTGTCGCCCTTGAAAAAGGCGCCGTCGCACACCGCACAGTACGACACGCCGCGACCGGCATACTCCAGCTCGCCCGCCACGTCGAGCTTGTTGGGCGTGCCGCCGGCCGTGAGGATCACCGCGGGCGCCGTGTACACCGCACCACCGGAGCAGGTCACCTGGAAGATGCCGTCGGCGTCGCGCGCGATCGACACCACATCCTCGGTGCGAATGTCGGCGCCAAAGTGGCGTGCGTGATCGGCCATCTTGTCGGCGAGATCGGGACCGAGGATCGAGATGAAGCCCGGATAGTCCTCCACCTTCTCGGTGTTGAGGAGTTCTCCACCCGGAGCGCCGCGTTCGAGCACCACGGTGCGCAGCATCCCGCGGCCGCAATACATCGCCGCGCAGAGGCCGGCCGGCCCGGCGCCGATGATGATGACCTCGAACTCCATGCTCGCGCTGGACATGCTCGTCTTGCCTTGTGTGAGTGTGGCGATGCGCCGCGAATATAGAACGTTATCGGTGCGCCGGAGTTCCGGCCACCAGTACCGGACGCGGCGCGACGCGGAGCACCGCGACCGCCCCGTGACAGGCGGAGACCGACCCGATCACCAGCTCGCCGCCCTCGGGGCGTTCGGCGATGGTTGTCAGGAGATCGAGGCCCTCGAACGCACGGGCCACGGGATACATCCCGACGCCGTGAACGACATGCCGGCAGGTAAAGAGTGCCGGGCCCGCAGCGCCGCGTGCGCTCGTCCACGCGGCAACCGCGTCGCCCATCTCCCACGTCCTGGGCGCCTTGATGATCGGGCAGCGCAACGGCTCGATGCAGTGTACCGGGCAGAGCCAATCGGCAAACGAGACATAGCGAACGCCGTCGCCGTGCAGGCGGTCGTACGGCGTGCCGAGCGCACCGTCTGCCGGCACCAGTTCACCGGTCCGCTTGGACCAGTACCGTGGCACCTGGCGCGCGAGCCACTCCGCCATGAGGTGCGGCATCATCGGCGAGGGCACGATCATGTCGCTGAGGCCATCGTGGTCGCGCTCCGCGCGATCGAACCAGCCGTCGAGAAAGGCCGACCAGTCGCTCACGAGCAACGTGCGGGCGGCATCCGGCGGCAGTGCCGCGGCCTGGCACTGAGGATTGTGGTCGACAACGATCAGGCTGCGGTAGCTGACCGCTCCGCGCGCACGTGCAATCTCGAGCTGGCCGGTGTAGAAGGTGCCATAGCAGCCGCCGCCGATGATGACGACGTCGCCCAGGGCAATCATTGCCGGAGCAGCCTGCCGCCGTCGACGACGATCGTCTCGCCGGTGAGAAAGTCGCCGCCTTCGAGCAGGTAGAGCATGGCGTTGACCGCATCCTGCGGTGAGCCAATGCGCCCGAGTGGTGTCGTCTCACTCAGGAAGGCGCGCTTCTGGTCGTTGTAGTCGTCGGGGAGCAGCACCGCGCCCGGCGCAATGGCGTTGACGCGCACGTCGGGGGCAAGCGACACCGCGAGCACCTTGGTCAGCATCACCACGCCGGCCTTGCTGATCGAGTGCGCGACATACTCCTTCCACGGCTCGAGCCCGCCGAGGTCGGCAATATTGACGATCGCGCCGTGCGCGCGAGCCAGATGCGGTGCGGCGCTCTGCGCGAGAAAGAACGGCGCGCGCAAGTTGAGGCCCAGCACATCGTCCCAGATCTTGACCGTCGTGTCGGCGACGCCATGGCGCTCCATGACCGCGGCCGAGTTGATGAGCACATCGAGAGCGCCAAAATGCGCGGCGACCTGATCGGGAAGCGCTGTCGCGGCGGCGGCGTCACGCAGGTCCGCGCCAAACGCCTCGGCCGATCCGCCCGTCGCCTTGATCGCGGCAACGACTTCGTTCGCCTCGTCAGCGGAGGAGCCGTAGTGCACCGCGACGCGCATGCCGCGGCCCGCGAGCGCTTCGGTAAAGGCGCGGCCCAGGCGGCGTGCGCCGCCGGTCACCAGTGCCACGCGATTGTGCAGATCCATCGTCACACTCGATCGAGAGCGGGCCGGCGCGCCTCGAGCGCGACGAGCCACTCGTCGGGAACCTGTTGCGATCCGAGCTGCGCGTGCGTGCCGATCGGATCGGTTTCGCCGTGCCAGTCCGACCCGCCCGTGCGCCCAAGGTCGAGTACCAGCGCTGCCTCGGTGATCGTCGCGACCATGTCGCCGCTGTGACTGGGGTGCCGGGTCTCGACGGCATCGAGCCCATCGCCCTTGAGCCGCGTCAGATTCGCGAGCGTGCCTTGATACTTGAGATGCGCCGCCGAGACGATACCACCCCTGGCGTGGACCAGATCCGCTACGGTGCGCAACGTGGGCAGCTCCTTGTCGACATACGCCGGCCGGCCGCGGCCGATGTAGCGGTCGAACGCCTGCTGCACACTGTTGACGTGTCCCAGACGCCGGAGCGCACGCGCCACATGCGGACGACCGACCGCGCCGCCACCGGCTTCGTGCGCGACATCGTCAAAGGTGATGGCGAGTCCCAGCCCCGCCAGTTTCGAGATCATCGCGTGCGCCCGCCGATCGCGGGCACTGCGGGCCTCGATGAGAAAGGCTTCGAGCGTGGCGTCGGCCACGGGCAAAAAGTAGGCAAGGAGATGCATCTCTCCCCACGGCGCGGCCACCGAGAACTCGCACCCGGCGACCACACGCACGCCCACCGCTTCGCCCGCCGCCATGGCCTGAGGAAGTCCCGCGGTCGTGTCGTGGTCGGTGAGTGCGATGGTGGCGAGTCCGGCGGCACGAGCGGCGTCTACTACGTCCGCCGGTTTCAGGAGTCCATCAGACGCGGTGGAATGACAATGGAGATCGATCACGCGGGCCGGCCGTAGCTCCCGTCGGGCGATGTCCATGCCGGCTGCGCCTGCGACAGGAGCGTCAGCAGCGCGGTGTCCGACGCCTCGTCCAGCGCGAGCTCCGCCGCCTTGGCACCGCGCGGCGAGAAGCGCGCAAAGCGGCGGTCGGGCGTCCCGCCCGCCACGCGCAGGAACTCGAGCGACGTCTCATCGGCGCCGTACTGCGTCCGTCGCCCGCTCGGCCCCACTTCCCACACGCCGCCATCCGTGTCGACAATCCGTCGCGCCATCGCGGCCTCAGCTCTGCGCTTCGGGGAAGTTATGCAACGTATCGCGCAGATCCTTGAGGAATCGATCGGCATCGGCACCGTCGACCACACGATGATCGTACGCCAGGCAGAACATGCCCTTGGTGCGCACCGCGATGGTATCGCTGCCATCGGGGAGCGTGATCACGGCGGGACGCTTTTCGATGGCACCGACCGCCAGAATCGCGACCTGCGGCTGATTGATGATCGGCGTGCCCACGTACGTGCCGAACACGCCGGGATTGGTGATGGTGAAGGTGCCCTTCTGCACGTCGTCGACCGCGAGGCGCTTGGTGCGCGCACGGTCGGCCAGATCCTGCACGGCACGCGCCACACCGAGCAGCGAGAGCTCGTCGGCGTGGCGGATGACCGGCACGATCAAGCCCCAGTCGAGGGCCACCGCAATCCCGACGTTGATCGCGTTGCGATAGATCGTGTTCTCACCCGACACCGCCGCGTTGACCACCGGATGCTTGCGGAGATTGTCGGCCACCGCCTTCGCGATGAACGCGAGGAAGGTGAGATTGACGCCGCGCTCCGCAAAGGCCTCCTTGGAGCGCTTGCGCACGCCGGCGATATGCGTGAAGTCGATCTCGATCAACGAATTCACATGCGCCGACACGCGACGCGACAGCACCATGTGATCGGCGGTGAGTTTGCGAATCTTGCTCCACGGCTCGACGCGATCGCCTTCCCACGCCTCCACCGTTGGTCCCGGCGGCACCGTCGGCATGTTACCGGACGGCGCGCGCGAAGCGGCTGGTGCTGTGGTCGGCGCGGCAGCTGCTGCTGCCGCAGGTGCTGCGGGTGCGGCTGGAGCGCCACCCTTTTCCAGATACGACTCGACATCCTGCCGCGTCACGCGACCTGCAGAGCCGCTGCCGGGAATGGCGCCCAGGTCGAGACCATGCTCCTCGACCATCTTGCGCACGACCGGTGTCGACTTCCGCTTGAGACGCTCGGCCGCTGTTTCCTCTGCGGGAGCCGCGGGCGGAGCCTTGGGCGCCGGCGCTGGTGTTGCGGCCTTGGGGGCTGCCGGTGCGGGCGGCGGCGGTGCGGCCGCAGCGGGCTTGGCCGGCGCTGCCGGTGCGGGAGTCGCGGCTGGAGCGGTGGGCGCGCTGGCACCGGCCGTCGCGTCGGTGTCGATGCGGCCGACCACAGTGCCCACGGCCACGGTCTGTCCTTCGGTCACCAGCACTTCGGCCAGCACACCGGCGTTCGGCGCGGGGATTTCGGCGTCCACCTTGTCGGTCGAGATCTCGAAGATCGGCTCATCGCGCTTGACCGCGTCGCCGACCTTCTTCAACCACTTGGACATGGTGCCTTCCGCGATGGATTCGCCCATCTGCGGCATGATGATGTCGATCCGGGCCATGGTCTCTCCCCTGCCAGTTCAGTACGCGGCCAGCCATCGGCTGGCACGCACAATATCGGATGTCTGCGGCAACACAAAGTCTTCCAGCGGCGGTGCATACGGCAACGGCACGTCGTGCGCCGCCACGCGCCGCACCGGCGCGTCGAGCCATTCAAAACACAATTCATTGATCCGGGCGGTGATCTCACCCGCAATGCCGCCCGTAACGGTATCCTCATGGACCACCAGCGCGCGACTCGTCTTCTTGACCGTCGCCACGATGGCATCGTCGTCGAGCGGCAGCAGTGTCCGCAAGTCGATCACTTCCACCGACAGGCCGTCGGTCCGCTCCAGTTCCTCTGCCGCTTCGAGCGCCTTCCACACCGTCGCGGCATAGGTGATGATCGACAGATGCTTCCCTTCGCGCGCCACGCGGGCCTTGCCGATCGGCACGACGTGGTCGCCCGAAGGCATCACGCCCTTGATCCGGCGATAGAGATACTTGTGCTCGAAGAAGAGCACCGGATCATCGTCGCGGATACTGGCCTTGAGCAGTCCCTTGGCGTCTTCCGCCGTGGCTGGGTAGACAATCTTGAGCCCCGGCGTGTGCAGGAACGCCGCTTCCGGGTTCTGCGAATGAAACGGCCCGCCGCGGACGTAGCCGCCCGACGGTCCGCGCACCACCAGCGGACACGGAAGAAAGGCACGATAGCGCGCGGTGGCCACGTAATTGGTGAGCATGTCGTATGCGCAGGAGATGAAGTCGATGAATTGCATCTCGCACACCGGTCGCATGCCATAGTGAGCCGCACCCGCCGCCGCGCCGACGATCGCCGCTTCCGAGATCGGCGTGTCGATCACCCGCTGTTCGCCAAAGCGGGACTGCAATCCCTCGGTGACCTTGAAGGCCCCGCCGAACGCGCCGATGTCTTCGCCCAGACAGAACACCGCCGGGTCGCGCTCCATCTCTTCCGTGAGCCCTTCGCGCAGCGCCTCGAGAAAGGTGATCTCAGACATCGTGCGTGCCCCACCCTGCCGGCCGCTCGTGCTCCTGCACCGCACTACTCGCCTGACCACGGTACCACTGCACCGGCATCACATTGTTGCCGGCGTAGACGCCGTTGAGCGCATCGGGTCCATCGCACGGCGGCGACGCCTCGGCCACATCGGTCGCCGCATCAATCAGCGTGCGGACCGCATCGTCCACGGCGGCAAGTTCCGCCGCGTCAAAGCCGAATTCGTCGGTCAGCCGCGCCGTGTAGCGATCGAGCGGATCGTTCTCCGCCGCCCACTTCTCGATTTCGCCCGCCGGCACATAGCTCTGATTGTCGTGCTCCGCATGTCCCTTGCGGCGATACGTCATCAACTCGAGCAGCGTCACACCGCCGCCGGAGCGCGCATGATCGACCGCCGCCTTGGTGACGCGATAGACCTCGAGCACATCGTTGCCGTCAGCGCGCACGCCAGGCACGCCATAGCCCACGGCCTTGTCGACCAGGCGCTCGGCCGCGGTCTGACGAGTGGTCGGTGTGGAGTACGCATAGCCGTTGTTCTCTACCACGACCACGAGCGGACAGCGCTGCACCGCGGCAAAGTTGATCCCCTCGTGAAATGCCCCGGTGCTCGTGGCACCATCGCCGACATACACCAGGCCGACGCGCGGTTCATTGCGCATCCGAAAGGTGAGCGTCACGCCGGCCATCACCGGCACCATGTCGCCCAAGTGCGAGATCTGGCCGACAAAGTTGCGGTCCGTCACGTCGCCAAAATGAATGTTGAGCTCGCGGCCACGCGTCGGCGAATCGCCCTTGGCCATGTATTGCCTGAGGATTTCCAGCGGATCGGCGCCCTTGACGAGCATGGAGCCGAGATTCCGAATCAGCGGCGAGAGCACGTCGCGACGCTCGAGTGCAAACGCGGAGCCGACAGCGCACGCTTCCTGGCCCAGCGAGCGGAAGAGACCGCCCACCACTTTGGTCTGGCGATAGAGCGCCACGAGCCGCTCTTCCATGGTGCGCGTCAAGCGCATCCACCGGTAAAGCTCCAGCAACTGGGCACGATTGAGACCGGCCGGAATAGTGGGAGCGGGAGTGCTGCGGGAAACTGCCATGCCGGCGCGTTACCTCACTCGGAAGGTGGCGAGCGCGGAAACTTTGACCGGACAGCCACTTAGGTCAAGCGAGCGGCGAGGTTTGTCGCGCAACTACGGACAGAACCTCGCTTTCACCGCTCTGACAGCCGCCGACGTAGATTTCGAGGGTGAAGAATCTCTTTGAGCCCGCCCGGGTCGCAGATGTAAAGGCGCGGATTGCCATGCTGCGCCCCGACTCGCCGCGTCAATGGGGAAAAATGACCATTGGCCAGATGCTCGCCCATTGCTCCATCGGGTTTGAGACGGCGAACGGAACAACCCGGCCTCCGCGCGCGCTGATGGGCCGGCTGCTCGGGCCCATGATCAAGCGAATGGCCGTGCGAGACGATGGCGTGATGCAAAAGAACTCACCGACCGCGAAAGTCTTTCTGATCACGGGCGAGCGGGATTTCACGGCCGAGCGCGATCGGCTGGTGAGCCATCTTGATGAATTCGCGGCGGCCGGACCGGCCAGCTGCACGGACCACCCGCACGCATTCTTTGGGAAGATGACGCCGGACGAATGGGCAATTCTGATGTACAAGCACGTCGACCATCACCTGCGGCAGTTCGGCGCGTAGCGCAAGACCGTCAGCGCGCCATGTTCTTCATCACCAGCTCCGCCACCGCCGCGATGAGCCCGGCGGCCGGAATGGTGAGGAACCACGCCCACACAATCCGCGCTGCCACACCCCAGCGCACGGCCTGCAGACGCCGCGACGCGCCTACGCCGGCAATCGCACCGGTGATCGTATGCGTCGTGCTCACGGGCACCCCCAGATACGACGCGAACAGAATCGTGATCGCTCCGCCCGTCTCCGCGCAGAATCCGCCAAAGGGCTGGAGCTTGGTGATGCGCGTTCCCATGGTCTTCACAATGCGCCAGCCGCCGAGTGCCGTGCCAGCGGCGATGGCGGTGTAGCAGGTCATCACGATCCAGAGGGGGATGCGATCGGCGTTGGCCACATAGAGACCATGCAGCGCGTCGGTCCGGGTGGCAAAGAGCCCGCGCGCGGCCACCAGCAGGCCGACGATGATGCCCATCGTCTTCTGCGCGTCGTTGGAGCCGTGACTGATCGAGTAGAGACCGGCCGACACCAGCTGCAGGCGGCGGAAGCGATTGGCCATCCGCCGCGCCGGCTGCTTCCAGAGCAGCCACGATAATCCCACCGACAGCAGCAACCCGAGCGCCATGCCCAGCAGCGGCGAGACCACGATTCCTGCGATCGGCTTGATCCACCCCGACACGATGATCGCGCCAAAGCCCGCCTTGGTGATCGCGGCACCCGCATATCCGCCGAGGAGCGCGTGCGACGACGAGCTCGGCAGGCCAAGCCACCAGGTCACCAGATTCCAGACGATGGCACCAATGAGTGCTGCGCAGATGAGCGATGGAGTCACGGCGCTTGGATCGATCAGCCCTTTGGCGATCGTCCCGGCCACCGCCGTGCCCACGACGAACGCCGCGATGAAGTTGCAGGCGGCCGCAAACAACACCGCCACGCCGGGAGAGAGCACCCGCGTGGCGACTACCGTGGCGATCGAATTGGCGCTGTCGTGAAAACCGTTGATAAAATCGAAGACGAGCGCCACCACCACGACCGCCAGCACAAAGATGAGGCTGTGATCCATCGCTCAGCCGTGCTTGATGGTGACCGACTCGAGCACGTTCGCGGCGTCTTCGGCGCTGTCGAGCGTTTTCTCGAGCGTGTCGTACAGCTCCTTCCACTTGATCACCGTGATCGGCTCGTGCGGCTCTTCAAAGAGCCGGCCAAGCCAGAGGTGATACATCGCGTCGCCTTCTTCCTCAAAGCGCTTGATCTCGCGGCACGCCGCAAGCACCGTGGCCGGCGGTCCCGATTCGAGCGCTTTGACGGCGGTCAGCACCTGTTCGGCGGCGCGGTGAATCACTTCGCAGAGGAGAATGGCGCCGTCGGGCACACTGTCGATCCGGAAGATGCGCGCGCGGCGCGCCGTCGAATCGATGCGGTCCATCACGTCGTCGAGGCGCGACGCGAGTTCGTGAATGTCTTCGGGATCGAACGGCGTGATAAAGCTGCGATCGAGCCGCGTGACGATGGCGTGAGTGACTTCGTCGGCCTCGTGCTCGAGCACCTTGATGCGCTCGACCAGTTGCCAGCGCGCCTCGGTGCGATCGGCAAAGAGCTCGGCGAGCACGCTCGACGCTTCGACCGATTTGCTGGCCAGAGCCTCGAACAGCTCAAAGAAGCGTTCGTCGCGCGGAAGCAGGCGGATCGCCATCGACTCGTCAGGTTGTGGGAAGAAGGAACGTCAGTAGTCGCCGCGGAGCACATGCTCCGGCTCGCCCAGCGTGTGGACGGTGCCAAGGAAGTGCCGGCCGAGCTTGTCCAGTTCGGTCTCGGCGAGCTGATCCGTGGCGACGGTCACCAGCGTGTTGTGGCCACCCTCCGCGCGGACGGTCACCGTGACCGTGCCCAGCGAGCCCGCAAATGCCCGCCGGCGGGGACCTTCTCCCGCCGGAGTGAGCCGCGCACCAAAGAATTGCGTTGCACGGGCAATGACCTGATCGGGCGCTACCTGTGTGCGGTGAAAGTATTTCATGCCGCCCCCGTCACGCGTCGTCCGGATAATCCTGGCCGAGATGGGTGATGACGCTCTCGCCCATCATCCAGCGCAGCGTGTTCTTGAACTTGGTCTGCTGAATGAAGAGATCGTGCTCGGGATAGAGCCCCGGTGCCGTCTGCGGGCTCTTGAAGTAGAACGACAGCCATTCCTGCACACCACTCAGCCGCGCGCGCTGCGACAGATCAAAGAGCAGCGCGAGATCGAGCACGAGTGGCGCGGCGAGGATCGAATCGCGGCAGAGAAAATCGACCTTGATCTGCATCGGATA
>DATAVM010000008.1:0-8122 GCA_036267775.1 Gemmatimonadales bacterium | reverse complement strand
TTGTTGTCGCCCGGCGCGCTTGGGTCATAAACCGACAGGGTGTTGCCGCTTTTCCGATAGGCAAGGACCAGCCTGAAAGCTCCGCCGCCATTGCGGTCGGGGTAGAGCACCACGAGCTGTGGCTGAGGCCCTGCCAATCCCATCGACATCGCCGCGGTGACGGCGTTGAACTGGTTCTGATCGACCTTTGCCGCAGTGCCGAACAGCTTGTTGTAATCCGAAACGGCGTTGAAGTAGTCGAGCATCTGGTTGGAGACGATCGACATCCAGCGCAATCCGGCGCGGTCACTCAGCGCCACGTTGGGTGCCAGTTGAAAGCGGCCGAATAGCTTCGCCGACGAAGGATGGGCTACGAAATACCACGCCGACGTCGCGAGCATGCCGGTGTGTACTGCTGCAGTGTCAACAACCGTCGACGCCAGCGGGAATTCCCATCCGTCCGCGCTCGGTCGGAAGCCACTGTCATAGTTGGCTTCGAGCTGGCTGGATGGCAACGAGATGACCGTCATCTGGACGGTGATGAAGTCACCAAGCGAGCCCCCCGTCGTCTGCAGCGTCATGTTGTCAGTCGACAAGCTGCTCACCAGTGCGGTGACACCGGTCGAATCCCAGTCGAGAGTCGGCAACGCTTCGCGCGCACCGGTCGCGGTGTTGAACATCACGATGACCGGCGTCATGCCGCTCGGCACCGTCGCAGCGATGTGGATCGTCATCGGCGCCTGCAGATAGGCCACGGTCGGATTCGACAGCGTAATGACTGGCGAGATCGAGGTGAGTCCCTGCAGACCGCCCACGCCCGTCGCGGAGCCGTAGCTGATGGTGAGCTGCAACGGCGCCGATACCGCACCCGCGGGCGTCGCGAGAGAGAAGCCGTGCAGCGGGCCCGGATCGAGAACCTGGAACGTGCCGCTGCCAGTGTTGATCGTGGTGGTGGTGAGAATGGTCGTCGCGGCAAGGCTCGCCGTCGCGCCGACGCGGATCGGCGTCAGCGAGCCCGCTGTCACGATCAATGTGTTGCGCCCGGCGGCGGGGCCGAGGGTCCAGGTGCCGGCGGTGGCGATCCCATTGGAGCCAGTGCTCGCGGTACCGCCGGCGATCGTTCCGCCGCCGGAGTCGACGCGGAACGTGACCGTGATTCCGCTCACCGGGTTACCGGACGCGTCCTTGACCTCGACGCCTGGATCCGTCGCGACCGGGGATCCCGGGGCGCCAGTCTGGCCATCGCCGCTGACCACCGCGACCGACGCCGGAGTGCTCCCGGTACTCCCGGTACTGCCACTCCCGGTCACGTTGCCGGAGGAACACGCCACGACGAGCACCGCGACTGCCAACGCCTTCCGCATGCCAACCCCTGATTGGTGATATCAGGAAGAGCGGAATTCCGGTGCGATCTCGATCACGGCGGCATTTGGCGGTTGTCCAAACCGCGGCAGCCTGTCAGGTCAGTGCGTCGCCGGAAGCGTGGCCTGGTACTTGGCCGCCTGCTCCGGCCGGCCCCAGGCGGCGTAGAGCGCCACCAGGCGACGGGTGTTGACCTGGGTGCGTGGATTGTCCTGGCCGAGAGCCTTGATGAAGGTGGTCTGGGCGTGGAGCAACGTCTGCTCCGCCCTCGGATATTCCCGGAGCCGGGTGTAGTGCTCGCCGAGCACGCCCTCCGAACTCGCCGCGACCCAGCTTTCGGGACCGACATACTGGCGGCGCAGCGCGAGGCTCTCCAGCAGCGCCTTCTCGCCGCCCGCCGGATCGCCCAGCTGATCGAGGCTCCGGCCAAGCGTCTGCAAGGCGGCCGCGATGGCGGGGTGGCTCTCAGGAAGGGTCTTGCCACGCAACGCCAGAATTTCGCGAGAATAATCGGCCGCTTCGCGATACCGCTTCTGATCAAAGATGAACATCGAATAGTTGAACAGCGTGGAGACATAATCGGGATGCTCGGCACCGAGCACCTGGCGACGAAGCGCAAGCGTCGCGCGATACACGCTGTCGGCGGCCGGAACCTTGCCCTCGAAGTCGAGCTCCGACGCGAGCACGTCCATCACGTCGGCGACACTCGCATTCGGATCGGGATGATTGGCCTGGAGTGTGGCGAGTGCTGCACGGGTCAGCACCTCCGCCGCAGCAAAGTTGCCCTGATCGCCGAGTGCAACGGCGATGTCGTTCCGCGTCAGCGCAGTGACGTCGCTGTGATCGCCCAGCACGCGACGCTGGATCACCAGCGCCTGACGATGCAGCCGTTCGGCGTCGACGGGGCGGCCACGTTTGTGGTCGACGGTTCCCAGGTCCGACACAATGGCGGCCGTAAGACTGTCTGGAGTGCGTACGTTACGCTGCTCCAGCTTCTGCGCCTGCACCAATGCCGTCTCTGCGCTGTCCAGCATTCCCGCCGCGGTGTACAGTTCGCCGAGTTCGGTCCAGCCGAGTGCGGCAGCGGGGCTTGCCGGTCCGTCCACGCGACTTCTCAAGTCGAGCGCCGTCTTGAGGTGCGCCTCCGCGTCGGAGTAGCGACCAAGTCCCTGGTAGCTCTCGCCAATGACCGACTCCAGTTCTGCGCGCACCGCGGGTTCGGTGGTGAGGTCGCGCTGCACCCGATGCGCAGCCACGTCGAGAACGTCCGACACCTGCGCATCGCGACGTCCCACTTCAGGCTGGACCGATCGCAACAATTGCCGCAGGAACGCGCCGACGGCTGCCGCGCGGGCTTCCTGCACTCGCGTGTCGCGCGCCTGCCGAGCGGTGGCGATGGCACCGCCCGCCACTGCCACAAACACCAGCGCCACAAGCGCGACCGCGACCGGGTTGCGTTGCGTGAATTTCCGCAGCCGGTACGGCGCGGAATCGCTCTGTGCATGAACCGGGCGCGCGTCGAGATAGTTGCGCAGGTCGTCGTCAAGCGCCTTGACCGAAACGTAGCGGCGCGGCGGCTCACGACGCATCGCCATCAGCACGATGTTGTCGAGCTCGCCGTGCAATCGCTTGCGAAGCCGTCCCGCGCTCGATTCGGTGCGCCGTTTCGCGGTCTCCGCCGACACCGCCGTGCTCGGCGCAGTCACCGGGTCATGGAGCACGGCTCGCTCGATTTCCGCCAACGCCCGGCTCGACGGCGTGTGCGCTCGCCGGCCGACCAGCAGCTCGTACAAGACACCGCCCAGTGAATAGACATCGGTCGCGGTGGTGAGAGCGTCGCCGCGGATCTGCTCGGGGCTGGCGTATTCCGGCGTGTAGGTGCGCGACGTGTCGCGCGTCGCGGGCATCGCGGCGTTGTCCAGCGTGCCGCTGTCCAGCAGCCTGGCGATACCAAAGTCGAGCAATTTGGCCGTGCCGTCGGCCGTCACCAGGATGTTGCCCGGCTTGAGATCGCGGTGCACGATCAGATTGCGATGCGCGTATTGGACGGCGCCGCACACCTGGACAAAAATCGCGACCCGTTCCCGCACCGGCAGGGCGCGGGAGTCACACCAGGTGGTGATCGGTTGGCCGTCGATGTATTCCATGACGAGAAACGGCCGCCCGTCGTCGGTCACGCCGCCATCGAGCAGCGTTGCGATGTTGGGATGTTCGAGCGACGCGAGAATCTGGCGTTCGCGGCGAAAGCGCGCCGCCGTGAGTTCCGAATCCAGACCGCGTTCAGCAACCTTGATCGCCACTCTCTTCTGGTACTGATCGTCGTCGCGCACCGCCTCGTACACGGCGCCCATTCCGCCCTGACCAATCAGCCGACGCACACGATACTGTCCCAGCCGCTGGCCGATCAGCGTGTTGCCGTCGGGGCGTTGCAGGCGTGCCGCGTCGTCCGGCTCGAGCAGCGCGTCACCGCGGCGCGCCATCTCGATCAGCCGGGCGACCTGTCGCTTGACCGCGGAACTCCCGTTCGCATCTGCCAGAAAGCGATCGCGCTCCGCCGCCGGTTGATCCATCGTGGCGTCGAACAGCGACCGGAGCTGCTGGAGGTCGTTCGCCGGATCGGACACTCAGGCTCCGCCTTCGAGCAGCGCGTTGGCGAGCCACGCCTTGGCAAAGCGCCAGTCCCGCTGCACAGTGGCGGTCGACGTGTGCAACGCTTCGGCGACTTCTGCCGCGTCGAGACCCGCGAAAAAGCGCAATTCCACCACCTGTGCCCACCGCGGCTCCGCCGCTGCAAGCTGCGTCAGCGCGTCGTCCAGGATCAGCAAGTCGATGGTGCGGTCCTCGGCGGCCACCATGTCGTGATCCAGCGTGATGCGAATTCCGTTGCCGCGCTTGGCCGCGCCGCGCGCCCGGGCATGATCCACAAGCACGCGACGCATGGTCTGCGACGCCGCGCGAAAGAAGTGAAGGCGGTCCTGAAACTCCAGTGTGGCGCCACCGATCAGGCGCAGAAACGCCTCATGCACCAGCGCCGTCGGTTGCAGCGTGTGGCCGGTGCGCTCGTGGGCCATCTGTCGCTCGGCAATCGCGTGCAGTTCCACGTAGGCGACGCCAAGAAGCTGGTCAAGCGCCGCGCGATCGCCGTCGCGAATGCGGTGGAGGAGCACCACGACGGTGTCCGGGTGAGACTCGGGTATCATCGCGAGAATCGCATCAAACGCGGTGTCTACTCGCGTCCTGGTGCTGCGGTGACCGGGGTCAGGATGGCCGGCACACGCAACTTTGACGTCATCAGGCAATTCTCCGGCAAGTATGCCGTGTGATTGGGGTACCGGAAAGTAGCTCACGCGCTTGCGCTGCGTGGGCTGGCCGGGGGCGCCGCCATGCACGCCCTTCGCCTCCGTGCGCGTACCTTTCCAGTCAATGCGCGCCGCCATCCTTCGCACCAGCCTGTTGCTGACCCTCGCCTCGCCCCTCGCCGCCCAGGCACGCGACTGCGACGGCTACTTCACGCCGCTGGTGGTCCCCGCGGGATTCTGCGTGCGCGTCTGGGCCAGGCAGGCCGGCGCCGTCCGGCACCTGGTGGTTCACCCCTCAGGGTGGGTGGTCGCGGCGCTCAACACGGCACCAGGACTGGTGCGCTTTCGCGATGCAAAGGACACCGGCACCGCGGATCAGGCGATTCCGTTCGGTCCTGGCGATGCAGGCACCGGCGTCGCGTGGGGCGGCGGCTGGCTCTACTTCGCGTCCGATGGCGCGCTCTACCGCTATCGCTGGCCGGCCAACAGGGATGCGCCTGATTCCGAGCCGGAAGTGATCGCGAAGAACTTGCCGGTGAGCGGGGCGGGCTGGGCGCACAACATGAAGGGCCTGGCGCTGAGCCGCGACGGGACGGTCTATCTGAGCTACGGCTCGCGCACCGACAATTGCCAGGCCGGCGAAGAGGGCCCGCACCCCGGGCTCTGGCCCTGTCCCGAGCTCAATGAGCGCGCCGGCGTATGGAGCTTCACTCCGCCAACCGCGCCGGGAAAGGCGTGGACCGTCGCACGCGTCGCGACCGGCCTGCGCAACGCCGAGTCGATTGCGATCGATACGATCACCGAACACATCTGGGCTGCGACGCACGGCCGCGACTTTCTCAATCATATGTGGGGTTGGCCCGACTCCATCTCCGCCAATCAGCCGGCGGAGATGCTCGAGCAGATTGTGCCGCAAGCCGACTACGGCTGGCCCTATTGCATGGGCGAATGGACGACCACCCACTCGACCCTCATTCGCGCGCCCGAATACAGCCAGCGCGCCGAGGTCGATTGCTCCCTCAAGACGCAACCCATCCTCGGCTTTCCCGGCCACTGGGCGCCGATGGCGATCGCGCTCTCCAATGCGGCCGTGCCTGAGCCCTACACTCACGGACTGCTGATTGCCTTTCATGGATCGCGGAGCCGTGCGCCGCTGCCGGAGGATGGGCACTATCTGATCTTTGTCCCGTTCGACAGCCACGGCCGCCCGACGTCGGACACGCGCATCATGCTGCGGTCGAACGAGCCGCCGGGAGCGCTCCGGCTGGCAGGCGTGACGGTCACGCCGGACGGCATGATCTACGTGGCCGATGACGACCACGGCGTCGTCTTCAGGATCGAGCCGCATGTGCCCAAGGTCAGAAACTGACGCGCTGAGGAGGGTTACGGAGGCGGTCTGTCGGTCCCTCCGTATATTGCCGATCACCATGCACAGAAGGCTTCCTGCCATGCGCCGCGTATTCCAGACTTTGGCCGTCATTGCACCTGCCGGTGCCGCGATTCTGCTGCTCGCGTCCCACCGGGTTGCCGGGGCGGCGCCGGGGTGCGATCCCGACAACGGCGGGCTGACGCTCCCCGCTGGTTTCTGCGCGACAGTTTTCTCCAGCACGGTGCCTTCGGTGCGCAATCTGATTGTGGCGCCCAATGGTGATGTGATCGTGGGCGGGACCGGTCGCGCACGCGGCGTCAGGATTCTGCGCGACGTCGATCACGATGGCCATGCCGATACGATGACGACGTTCGGTCAGGGCTACGGCAGCGGCACCGGTGTGGCCATCAGCGGCGACGCGCTCTTCTTCTCGCCCAACAACGAAGTGGTCCGCTTTGCGTGGAAGCCGGGGATGATGATGCCGTCCGATACCGGCATGGTCATCGTGCACGATCTCCCGGTAGGTGGCGATCACAGCTGGAAGACCATGGCGCTCGCCAAGGATGGCGGTCTCTTTGTCGATCACGGCTCGGGCGACAATTCGTGCCAGGAAGCGAATCGAAAGCTCAAGTCCCCCGGCAAGAATCCCTGCGCCGAGCTCGACATTCGCGGCGGCACCTGGCGCTACGATTCGCACGGGACCAATCAGACGCCATCGGTCGACAAGCGCTGGGACACCGGTTTCCGCAATGGCGAAGCGATCGCCATCGATCCCCAGACCGGCGTGCTCTGGGGCGCGACACACGGCCGCGACGAGCTCGGCGACAACTGGGGCTTCTCCGATGAGGACAATGCGGAAAAGCCGGCCGAAGAGTTTGGCATGCTCCCCAAGGGCGCCGATTACGGCTGGCCGTACTGCTACTTCGATCCGGCAACCAGGAAGAAGGTGCAGGCGCCGGAGTACGGTGGCGACGGCATCAAGCAGGGCGATTGTGCGACCAAGACGCAGCCGGTGATTGGCTTCCCGGGGCACTGGGCGCCCATGCAGCTCGCGTTTGTGCCCACGGGCAACAGTTTTGGCGGTGAGTTCCGCGAAGGCGCGTTCCTGGCGTTCCACGGCTCGTGGAACCGGGCACCGCTGCCGCAAGCGGGCTTCCGGGTGGTGTTCATGCCGTTCACCGGCGGCAAGGCGACCGGTGCGTATTCCACGTTCGCCACAATGGGTGGCGACTACACGCAGTTCCGCGCTTCCGGCGTTGCGTTTGCGCCCGATGGCAGTGCGCTGTACATCGGCTCCGATGCACGCGGCAAGATCTGGCGCGTCATCAAAACCCCAGGGAGATAGTTCATGCGCATCCGTTCACTGCTCGCTGTTGCCGCCCTCGTCCCCTTCACGCTGTCCGCGCAGGGGTCCGCGCCCGCCGCCATGCCCAAGGTGGGCGACATGGCGCCGAACTTCACGCTGACGGCGGCCACCGTCAACGGGATTTCCGCCAAGCCCGTCACGCTGTCATCGCTCCACGGCAAGACCGTCGTGCTGGCGTTCTTTCCCAAGCAACGCAGCAGCGGTTGCACCATCCAGATGAAGGCGTACCGGGACAAGTACGACAGCGTCTTCGGCGGTGGCAAGCATGTGGCACTCTTTGCCATCAGCGTCGACTCCGCCAAGGATCTCGCCTCGTGGGCGCAACAGGAGAAGTTCCCGTTCACCTTCCTGAGCGATGCAGGACCGCACACGGCAGGGCATCTCTATGCGACGCTGGGTAGCCGTCCTTACGAGAACCGGGTCGTGTTCGTGATCGCACCGAACGGCAAGATTTCGTCGGTGATGAATCCCTTCAACGAAGTCGATCCGACGCAGTACACCGCGTTGCACGACGCGATCGAAGCGGCCAACAAGCAGACGCGGTAGTTCTTTTGTCGCCGCTCGCGGCGATGCGTTGAAGCCGCAAGCAGACGAAAGCGGTCGTTGTTTGTCATCCTTGTATCTCCGAGAGGGAGGTGTCCTGGATGGCGCGATATCGTAAGTTCGAGGGGCAGGCGGCAGCTCGTTCATCCTGTGGTGTCCACACCGTCGCTCAGCGCGGGCGCCGTCCTGCGTCGCTCGTTGTGA
>DATAVM010000007.1:0-17941 GCA_036267775.1 Gemmatimonadales bacterium | reverse complement strand
TTGACCACACCCTCAAAGCAGAACGGCTGGTACCCCGGATCGCCGTGCAGGCAATCCGCAATCGCCTTGGGTGTGTCGCGCAGCGTCATCCCGCTCGCGTTGGTCCCCAGGCTGAGATAGCACTCCGAGCGCACTGCGACGGTCACCTTGTCGCACTCCAGAGCCGCCTTGGCAAAATCACTGTGCGTCTGCGCCAGAATCAGCCCGCCCTGTAACTCGTAACACGCACGCTGATATTTGTCGCCCACGATCGAGCACGGATAGAGCGCATCACTCGAATCGCGCATCTTGAAGGTGATCTTGTGCGGATCGGGCATGATCATCCCGCCCATCGCCATGTTGCCGGTATCGCCCTCGCTCTCCTTCATCGCATGCGTCGCCGTGTGATGATCACCGGGCATCGACGCGACCGCGTTCTCCATGAACACGCCGCCATAACACGAGGCACGATCCCAGTTGTCGTGCAGCCAGTCGCAGCCGGTGAGTGCGCGCGGCAATTCCCAGTTCCACGCCATCTCGAAGCCATGTCCCAGTCCATGCACACACTGGAACCGCAGCCAGCGATCGGTCGATCCCGGCGCGATCACGTCGCAGAGTCCCACGGCGCGCGCCGAATCGATATTGCCGTCCTGAATCAGATACGCCTGAATGACGCCGTGATAGCAGCCCGATTGAAAGAGTCCGGTGCACCCACGGAAGATCGTCGCAACATCGGCACCCGGCTGCCACGCGCGAATGCCGATCACGTGCGTGAAGCTGTGGCCTTCCATCTCGATCTCGGGATGATCGGCCGCAAGTGCGGCGAGCGCTCCCAGCGCGATGTGTACCCGGTTGCTGTCGGCGAGGCGGCCAAAGAAGTCTTCGTAGCAGGTCTGTCGCACGGACTCTGCTTTGGGCCCGCATTCGCGGAGCGCCAGATGCGCGAGCGTCACGGTGTCCTTGCGGGCCACCGCCGCGTCGATCTGCGAGGGCGTCGCGACTTGCGGACGGGCACACCCCACACTCAACGTGAGCAGCAGCGGAACGGCGAGCAGCGAAAAAGCCAGACGCACTGTGATCTCCCTCAGGCCTTGCGGGTCCAGCGGTTGGCGTCGCGACGCTCGATCTTGGTCATCATCCGGTCAAAGGCGGTCGACAGATCGATCCCCTCGCGATTGGCCATGCAGATGATCACAAAGATGATGTCCGCCATTTCCATCGCCATGTCGCCCTCGGCTTCCTCCGGCTTGAGGGTCTTCTGGCCAAAGCGGTGATTCACCTCGCGCGCAAGCTCGCCTACTTCTTCACTCAGCCGCGCCATGTTTGTCAGCGGAGAAAAATATCCCTCCTCGAACTGGCTGATCCACGCATCGACCCGGTGCTGCGCATCACCAAATGACATGTCAGGTCCGCGCTTTCAGCGCGGCGATCATCGCCCGGGTGAACGGCACCAGGTCCGCCGGAGTCCGCGCCGAAATGAGATTGCCGTCGACCACCACCGGCGCGTCTTCCCAATGCATGCCCGCATTGACCAGATCGTCGCGGATGGCGCCGACCGACGTTCCTCGGCGGCCCTGCACGATCCCCGCCGAAATCGGCACCCAGCCCGCGTGGCAGATGAACGCCACCGGCTTGCCAGCCTCGTGGATCGCCCGCGTGATCGTCAGCAGCCGTTCGTTGCGCCGCATGATGTCCGGCGCGTAGCCGCCCGGAATGAGGAGCCCGGCGTAGTCCTCCGCTCGCACGTCGTCAATGGAGACATCCACCGTGACCGGATAGCCGCGCTTCCCCTGATAGGTGCGCTCGCCCAGGCCGGCGACGACCGTGGTCGCACCCTCCTCTTCCAGGCGGAGCTTGGGGTACCAGAGCTCCAGATCCTCGTAGAGCGGGGCGGCAAAGATGAGAATGCGCTGGCCAGTAAGCGGCATGGAGCAGATTCCTCGGTCGAGATGCACCAAATACTATACCGTGTAGCTTCCTGAACCCTATTCAACGACCATCAGGATCTTCCGGAGACAAGGCGTGGTACGCTCCCGCGACCGTATTCTCAGCAATCTCGAACAGATCTATCGGGAATCGTACGACCGGGCCAAAGCGGCCGACGACCCGGCCCGCATGATCGACATGGACAACGCCTACATGCGCGACCAGCTGATGCTGGAGATCCTGCTCGACATTCGCGATCTCTTTGCCGTGACCCCCGCCGCGCCGGCAGCGTCGGGCAAGACCGCCCTCGAGCAGCTCGCGGCCCTCCGCCGCCTGGCCAACCGCTGATGCGGCGCCTCATCCATGCCGCGGCCTGCGCGGCTCTCGGCGCGGCGGCGGCGTGCGCGCAGTCCGGCAGCTCCAAGGCGTCGCTGGTGATCTACGGAACCATCTGGACCGGCGACTCCGCCAAACCCGAAGCGCACGCGCTTGCCGCTCGAGGTGACAGCATCATTGCCGTCGGCGACAGTGCTGCGGTCGCACCACTCGTCGGCCCCACCACCAAGGTGCTCTCCGCGGGCGCCGGCCTCGTGGTGCCCGGCTTTGCCGATGGCCACACGCACTTCTCCGATGGCGGTTTTCAACTCGGGTACGTGCAACTGCAGGACACCCGGACACCGGCCGAGTTCATTCAGCGAATCAAGGCATACGCGGCCACGCTCAAGCCCGGCCAATGGATTCTGGGCGGCAACTGGGACCACGAGCGCTGGCCCGGTGCACCGCTGCCCACGCGCCAGTGGATCGATTCGGTCACGCCGGACAACCCGGTCTTTGTCGACCGCTACGACGGCCACTCGGCCCTCGCCAACTCCCGAGCACTTGCCTTGGCGCGGCTGTCCCGGACCACTCCCGATGTCGCTGGCGGCACGATCGTGCGGGATGCCGCCGGCGTCCCCACAGGCGTGCTCAAGGACAACGCGCGCAGTGCGGTCGACGCGATCATTCCGGAGCCCGATGCGACAGAGGTGGATTCTGCCGTGGCGCGCGCGATGCGCTTTGCCAACAGTCACGGCGTCGTCGCCACCTCAGCTGTCTCCGCCCCCTGGTCCGAAATCGCCGCCACGCACCGGCTGCGCGCGGCCGGCGAACAGACCGTGCGCATTGCGTTCTATCCGCTGCTGCGCGATTGGCATCGCATCGCCGACACACTCAAGGCGAATGGTCCCGGCGATGACTGGATTCGTGTGGCGGGCGCCAAGGCCTTCGTCGACGGCTCGCTGGGTTCGGGCACGGCCTACCTCTTTCATCCCTATCTCGACGCGCCGAACACCAGTGGGCTCCTCGTCACGCCCGAGGATTCGCTCCGCCACTGGATCGGCGGCGCAGACTCCGCCGGCCTGCAGATCGCGGTCCATGCCATTGGCGATCGCGCCAACGCGCTGATTCTCGATATCTACGACTCCGTCGCCAAGGCGCACGGTACCCGCGATCGACGTTTCCGCATCGAGCACGCGCAGCACTTGCGCCAGCAGGACATTCCCCGCTTTGCCGCGATCGGCGTGGTCGCGTCGATGCAGCCGTATCATCTCTTTGACGACGGCGACTGGGCGTGGAAGCGCGTCGGCCCCGACGTCATCGCCGGCACATACGCGTTCCGATCGCTGCTCGATCATGGCGCGCATCTGCAGTTTGGTTCCGACTGGACCGTTGCACCGCTCGAGCCGCTGCTTGGCATCTGGTCGGCCGTCACGCGCGAGACGCGGGATGGCAAGAACCCCAACGGTTGGGTCCCCGCGCAGAAGATCACCGTCGACGAAGCGCTCCGCGCCTACACCAGCGGCAACGCCTATGGCGTCTTCGCCGAGCATGAACGCGGCACAATTACGCCCGGCAAGCTCGCGGACATCGTGATCCTCGATCGCGACATCCGGCACGTTCCCGCCGACAGTATCAGGACGACGGTCGTGCGCACCACGATCGTCGGCGGCAAGGTTGTATTTCAGCACTGAGCGTACCCGGGAGGGTTCGTGAATCGTCGCGCCGCTTGGCTATTTGCACTCGACGCTCGACCAGTCCTACGCCGATTTTGTCCAGGGCCAGCTCGACTGCCTGCAGGGGAACTACAAGGACTGCGAGGCAATGCTCAATCAACGGGTGAGCGAGGTCAAAGGTGAAGTGACCGGCCAGCTCGCCGATGACATCTATTGGTTCCTTGGCCTGGCCGCCGCCCACAATGGTCGAGCTGACCATCGGTCACGTCCTGTCGCCAAGTGATCGCTATATCCAGCGCCCGTATGCCGGCCTGCAGCTCGAGCAATACTATGCCCTTGCCGGCGACTCATCCTGGCAGGACAGCGCCGCGATCCTCGGCGGCCACTGAGGCGGTGCGTTCGGGATGACAACGGGGCCATTTCCCGCCATCTTACCCGGCAATGGCCACCCGCACGCAGTCGCGCCCCAAGAGCGCCGCCAAACTCGAGAAAGCGGATCTTCTTGAGTTCTATCGTCTGATGCTGCTGTCACGCCGGCTGGATGACAAGGAAATCCAGCTCAAGCGCCAGAACCGCATCTTCTTCCAGATCTCCAGCGCTGGGCATGAAGCGGTCACCGTGGCCGCCGCCAAGGTCTTCCGCGCCGGTTACGACTGGTCCTACCTCTACTACCGCGACCGCGCCTACTGCCTTGGGCTCGGCATGACGGCCACCGAGCAACTGCTCTCGGCCGTGGCCGCGGCGGACGACCCCAATTCCGGCGGCCGGCAGATGCCGTCGCACTGGGGGCACAAGGACCTCAACATCGTCAATACGTCGAGCCCCACCGGAACGCAGTTCCTGCAGGCCGTGGGCGCCGCCGAGACGTGGCTTCGCGCCAGCGCTGACGAACGCACCCGCGATCTCACGCCGGGCGACGAAGTGGTGCTCTGCACGTCCGGCGAAGGCACGACGAGCGAGGGCGAATTCTGGGAAGCGCTCAACTCCGCCTGCAACCTCAAGCTTCCCGTGGTCTTCCTCATTGAGGACAACGGCTATGCGATCTCGGTGCCGGTGGAAGTGCAGACCGCTGGCGGATCCATCTCCAAGCTCGTCGCGGATTTTCCGAACATGCTCGTGCAGGAAGTCGATGGCTGCGATCCGCTGGCCTCGTATGACGTACTCCTCAAGGCGCACGACTACGCCCGGCTCCGCAAAGGGCCGGCACTCGTGCACGCCAAGGTCATCCGCCCGTATTCGCACTCCCTGTCCGACGACGAAGTGCACTACCGCCCGCCTTCGGAGCGCACCGCCGATGCGGCGCGCGATCCGCTCACCACCTTTCCGAAAGTGCTCCTCGAGCGTGGTGTGGCCACCGAGGCCGAGCTGGAGCTGCTGCGCACACAGGTGGAAGAGGAAATCGAAGTTGCGACCGGCGTGGCACTCGCCGCCCCGCAGCCAACGGCGGACACCATCTATCAGTACGTCTATTCGCCCGATGTCGATCCGACCGCTGAACAGTTCGACACCGAAGACGATCCGCAGTTCGCCGGCGAGCCGACCACCATGGTCGACCTGCTGAATTCCTGCCTGCGTGATGAGCTCGCGCGCGATCCACGCATTCTCGTCTTTGGCGAAGATGTCGCCGACAGCTCGCGCGAAGCCAACCTCGGCGAGGTCAAGGGCAAGGGCGGCGTCTTCAAGGTCACGTGGGGATTGCAGAAGCAGTTCGGTGGCAATCGCATCTACAACTCGCCGCTCGCCGAAGCGAACATCGTCGGCCGCGCGATCGGCCTGGCCACACGCGGCATGAAGCCCGTCGTCGAAATCCAGTTCTTCGACTACATCTGGCCCGCCTACATGCAGCTGCGCGACGAGTTGGCGCTGATGCGCTGGCGGTCGAACAATGCCAACTCCTCGCCGGTGGTGGTCCGCGTCACATACGGCGGATACCTCAAGGGCGGCGCGATCTATCACTCGCAAACCGGCGCCGCGATTTTCACCGGTGTTCCCGGGCTGCGGGTGATCTGCCCTTCGACCGCACTCGACGCCAACGGCCTGTTGCGCACGGCCATCCGGTGCGAGGACCCGGTCATTTTCCTTGAACACAAGCATCTCTATCGCCAGACGTACAACAAGGGCATCTATCCGGGCCCCAACTTCATGATTCCCTTTGGCAAGGCCAAAGTGGTGCATGAAGGCTCCGCCGCAACGGTCATCACCTACGGCGCCGTCGTCCAGCGGAGTGTGCAGGCCGCAAAGAACATTGCCGAAGCCACGGGGCAGCGCGTTGAGGTCATCGATCTCCGCTCGCTCAATCCGGTGGATTGGGACACGATCGCCACGTCGGTGCAGAAGACCGGTCGCGTCATCGTCGCCTACGAGGATTCGCTCTCGTGGGGATACGGATCCGAGATCGCGGCGAAGATTGCCGGCGAGATGTTCGAGTGGCTCGACGCGCCGGTCAAGCGCGTTGCCGCAACAGACACCTTTGTCGCGTACGCTCCCGAACTCGAAGATGTCATTCTGCCCCAGGTGGAATCGCTGCAAGCGGCGATGACGGATATCCTGGAGTACTGACGATCATGGGAAGAGTCCGCGTCTCCAGCATGGCCTTGACCCTGGACGGCTACTCTGCCGGCCCGCGTCAGGACCTCGACAATCCGCTCGGCGTGGGCGGTGTCGCAATGATGGAATGGTTTTTTGCGACCAGGACGTGGCAGGCGATGCACGGCGGCAATGGCGGCAACGGCGGCGAGACCGGCGTCGATGATCGGTTCGCCGCGGCTGGTCTGACCGGCATGGGTGCGTGGATCCTGGGCCGCAACATGTTCGGTCCGATTCGCGGCCCGTGGCCTGATGATGAGTGGAAAGGTTGGTGGGGGCCAAATCCACCGTATCATGTAAAGACTTTTGTCCTCACCCATCATCCGCGCGATCCGATCGTGATGGAAGGCGGCACAGAGTTCATCTTTGTGACGGACGGCATTCAGTCCGCACTCGATCAGGCTCGCAAGGCCGCCGGCGATCGCGACATCCGCATTGGTGGCGGTGCGAGCACCGTACGCCAATTCCTGCGCGCACGGCTCATTGACGAAGTCCATCTCGCCGTCCGCCCCATTCTGCTGGGCCAGGGCGAAGCACTGCTCGCCGGCATCGATCTTCCATCGCTGGGCTACAACGTGGTCGATACGGCGATGGGCGAACGCGCGATGCACGTGACGATGACGCGCTAGAGTCCCGCCGGCGAAGCGTCGCCGGAGGACACAGAGTCGTCGGCTCGCCATCGCAGCACACCGACCGTCACAGGATGGCACGAAGCGGCCGGCCAGAGGAGGGCGCAGGTGTCTGAGCAGCGCGAGCTCTGCGTCGGCGATTGGACGGCGCTCCGCGCCCGACCCAAAAGTGTCTTTGAAGAGCTACCGGACGGCGCCTACCGCACGCTCGCCAGCACCTGCCGCATCGTTTGCCGGATCACGCCACCCTCATCGGGATCACCTTTCAGCAGCGCGCTGGCAAAGTGCTTTGCCTGTTCGAGCGAGATGTGCGGCGGAAGCGGCGGCACGTCCGGGTCGGTGACAAACTCCACCACGATCGGGCGTGTCGCCGAAAGTGCGGTGTCCCACGCACTGCCGATCTCGTCGGGATCCTCCACCCGGATGCCCGCAAGGCCGATCAGCTCGGCGTAGCGCGCATAAGGAAAATCGTCGACGTCCTGAGACGCCGCGAACTTGGGATTCCCTTCCATCACGCGCATCTCCCACGTCACCATGTTGAGATCGCGATTGTTGAGCACCATCACGATCAGCCGCGGATCGGCCCACTCGCGCCAGTGGCGGGCGACTGTCAGCAGTGCCTGGTTGCCGATCATCTGCATGGCGCCGTCGCCGCTCAGCGCGATCACCACACGTTCGGGATGCGCGAACTTCGCCGCGATCGCGTAGGGAACGGCCGAACCCATGGTCGCGAGCGTGCCCGACAGGCTGGCCGCCATGCCCGACCGGATCTTGAGGTCGCGGGCATACCACTGGGCCACCGTGCCGGAATCAGCGGTGAGAATGCAGCGATCGGGCAGCTTTGGCGACAGTTCCCAGAATACCCGCTGCGGATTGATCGGCTTCGCCGGCTCCATTGCCCGGGCACGAAGCACCTCAGCCCACTCTTCATTGTGATCTGCGATCGTTTCGCGCCACGCGCCATTGCGTCTGGGCTCGAGGAGCGGGAGCAGAGCGCGCAGCGTCTCCCGCGCGTCGCCCACCAGATTCACCTCGGTGGGATAGCGGATTCCCAGCATGCGGCCGTCGATATCGATCTGGACGGCCCGCGCCTTCCCTTCCGCCGGCAGGAATTCCGAATACGGGAACGATGACCCGACCATCAGCAGCGTATCGCATTCCTGCATCATCTGCCAGCTCGGCTGCGTGCCGAGGAGGCCGATCGGCCCGGTCACGAACGGCAGCGAATCCGGCACCACCGCTTTGCCGAGCAGCGCCTTTGCGACACCGGCGCCGAGCGCGTCAGCCACGGCGATCACGTCCTCTTCCGCGCCAAGAGCGCCCGCGCCCACCAGCATCGCGACCCGCTCTCCAGCGTTGAGCACACCGGCGGCGCGCTCCAGCTCGGACACGGGTGGCACCACTCGCGGACGCACGTAGCCTGCCGACGAATGCACGGTGCCATGCTCGCGCGGCGGCGTTTCAACCGCATCGAGTTCCTGGATGTCGGTCGGAATGATCAGACACGTCACGGTGCGTTCGGACAATGCAATCCGTGCCGCACGATCGATGAGATGGCGCGCCTGCGCGGGATCGACCAGCATCTGCACGTACTCGCTGGCCACATCCTTGAAGAGCGACAGCAGATCGACCTCCTGCTGATACGACCCGCCAAGTGCTTTGCGCGACTGTTGACCCACAATGGCAAGCACCGGCTGATGATCCAGACGCGCGTCGTAGAGGCCGTTGAGAAGATGGATCGCGCCGGGACCCGACGTTGCGACACACACGCCCAGCTCGCCGGTGAACTTGGCGTGCGCGCATGCCATGAACGCCGCGAGCTCTTCATGCGTCGACCGGATAAAGCGTATGCGTTCGTGCGCCCGGTCCAGAGCGCCCATCACGCCGTTGATCCCGTCGCCGGGATAACCGAACACGCGGCGAACACCCCACTCGCCAAGCCGGGCCACGAGATGATCGGATACGGTGATTGCCATGTCGAACACTCTCCCCAAAACGTTGCGCTGGGGACGACTGCGGCGGCCGCAGCGACACCGGAGAGCGCGAGCGGAGCCGTTCGGAAGATGCGATATTACTCGCGACTGCAACCACGGGACACCGGTGACTACGAGTTCCGTTACCCCTCGCCCCAACGGTCCTGCCGCGCTCTTTGGCTTGCTGGCAATCGTCGCGGTGATCTCTGTGCTCTTTTCCGGCGCGATCACCTTGCGCGACATGGTTGTTGACCGCGCACATTCCAGGTGGCCAACCACGAACGCGATCATCGAGCGGAGCGCCATCGACCTCGAACATCCGTTCAGCCGTGACGGCGGCGGAACGGTGTGGTACGTCGACGTGGCACTGCGACTGCAAGGCGGCAGTGACCCGACGCACACGCGAATCATGTCGGCGAGCACGCGAGAACAAGGCGGATCACCGGAAATGCGGTCATGGGTGACACGTCACCCGGCCGGATCCACCCTGCCGGTGCGCGTTGATCCAGCGACCGGCACGCACGCCGAGCTACTGGATGCGGAGGGACTGATCATGGAGCGCCATGTCAGCTCGGACCTCGTGCTGACCGGCGCGGCGCTATTCGTCGCGGTCGCTTCGACCCTCCTGTCCCTGGCGCTGCGGCGCCAAACGACGGCGTGATCCGGACCGGACCACCCCTACGTGCCAGCAGACCAGAAGCAAGTCGCCGGACGGCCACTTGCTTCTGGTCTGTCAATTGAAGGGGCTTGTTGATCGGGAGCCACGCAGGCACAGACGGACTTAGAGTTCCTTGATTTCCGTCGCCGCATCGATGGCATGATCCACATCCCGGCTCAGCGCGCGCGCCTGCTGCGTGGCTTGTGTGAGATTGCCGAGGACGGCACCGACACCGCTCTGCCGCAAGCGCATCAGGTCCAGCCGCACATTCTGCATCGCCAGTACACAGCTCTCGAATCGTTCGCCAAATTGCGTCCGGCGCGCGTTCAGCTCGGTGCATGTGCGCAGCTGCTGCTCGAGCAGCGTGATCTGGCGGTCGCGCTCTTCGCCGGGCGGCCGCTGCCGCACATCGGCCAGCCGGGTCTCGATCCGCGCGGCATCCTCGACGCCGAGAGATTCGATGGAATGCAGCGTCTGCGCCAGCTGCGCGGCGCGCTCGTACAGACTCTCGGTGGTCTGCACGATGTCGGGCAACAATTCCTTGTCGGCGTCGCTCAGCTGATTCATGAGCGCCAGAATCATTCCGCGATCCTTGAAGACCTGCGCCATTTGATCCTGGTACTTGCCAAATTCGTTGGCGTTGGGTGCCACGATCTGCTTGACACCCTTGATCTTCCGGTTCCCGCTGCCGACCGAATCCGGTGCATCGGGACGGTTGATCACGTCACGCCATGAATAGCCCGCCTGCCACAACTCTGAATAGCGGCGGAAGAGGCCGAATCCCATGCCGCCCGCGACCACGAGGAACCAGGGATGCGCGGGACCACCGGCCACGGCCATGTTGAGGAGAAAGCAACCGCCGCTCACGGCCGCCCACTGTGCAAAGGACTGGCGCGCGCGCACGACGACGCGGGGCTCGCCGGTATCGGGAAGCGCTGCATCGCCGCCCCGTTGCTCGCGTCGCAGGGCCCGCTCTTCGCGGCGCTGCAGTTTGGCGTCGGTGCGCGCCATGCGTGGATCGCCCGCCGGCCGGCGGAGTCCGTCGGCCCCCATACCGGCACGCCCCGTGGCGCCCCGCGCTGTCGTCGCGCGCGGCGACGTGCGGTCGAGCGAAGGCCGTGGGGAACGCGTTGGGCGCGTCGGCGATGGGCGCGTTGCTGCGCCCGTCTGCGGTCGGGTCTGCGCCTTCCATCCCAACCCGGTGGGGCGATACCCCGCCACGTTGTGACTCTCGAGTGATCGCCGCAGCGCGTCGGCCGACGGCCAGCGATTGGCCGGGTCCTTCTCCAGGCAGCGTGCGACCGCGAGCGACAGGTCCTCGGGAACGTCCGGATAGCGCTCATGCAGCAACGGCGCGGGCTCGGTGATCTGCTTCATCAGAATCCCGGCCACCGTTGGCGCGTTGAACGGCAGTTCGCCTGACAGCATCTGATACGCCACGACGCCAAGCGAGTAGACGTCGCTCCGGCCATCGATCTCGCGCTCGCCCGCCGCCTGTTCGGGAGACATATACGACGGCGTGCCGATCGCCATCCCCGCGCTGGTGAGCGTCGCCGAGTTGCTGGTCGACGACATTGCCTTCGCGATGCCGAAGTCGGTCACCATTACCCGGCCACGGGTGCCTTCGAGAAGAATGTTGTCGGGCTTGATATCGCGATGAATGACGGAAAGACCATGGGCCGCTGAGAGCGCGTCGGCCGTCTCCTTCATGATGCGGCGCGTCTCTTCCGGCGAAACCCGGCCCCGGCGTTTGATCCGCGCGGCCAGCGACTCGCCCTCGATCAGCCCCATCACGAAATAGACGATGCTCTTGCCCTCGCCCACATCGTGGATCGGCACGATATTGGGATGCGAGAGGCGGGCGGCGGTCTGCGCTTCGCGGGTAAAACGCTGCCGCGTCTCGTGCGAGAATGCCAGCTCCGGCGGCAACACCTTGATCGCCACGCGCCGCTGCAGCCGCTCGTCGCGTGCGCGATACACTACCCCCATCCCGCCACGCCCGATTTCGCCCTCGAGCGAATAGGCGTCGCCGAGCGCCTCCTTGAGGAGCGATGGCAACGAGTGCTGTTCGGGATCACTCATTGACGGTCCCGGAAGCCTGAGGAGGTAGGTTCACTAAGCGTCGAATCTGCACGAAGATGGACCAGCGAGCAACGTGCCCGGCTACCCTGCCGCGGCGACAGTCCCTTGGAGCTTTGGAAGAACGGTCGTGCCCATCTGGCCGGACGCGACGTCACCCCTCGGTCAGCCCGGCAGGCATCGGGGCGAAGGGGGTGGCACGTCCGATGCCCTTGAATGCCCGACCGGGTTCGTCCGGGGCCGCCTGGCCCCTGGTCGCCACCTGACTGGAAGGAGCTCTACCCTATGTCTGATCGCGTTACCATCCCCGTTCTGCCGTTGCGGAACGTCGTGCTTTTCCCGGGCGTCACCGCCCCTATCGGGGCCGGGCGGCCCATGACCATCAAGTCGATCGAGGCAGCCCTCGCCTCTCCCGACAAGCTGGTCTTTGCCGTGGCCCAGCGCGATGACGTCGAAACCATCTCGCCCGACGGCCTCCACAACATCGGGACCATCGCCCGGATCGGCCAGTTGCAGCGTGGCCTCTCCGGGATGCAGTTGCTGCTCCATGGTGAACAGCGCGCCATGACGCTGCATGTGACCGAAGAGCATGGTCACCTCGTGGCCGTGGTCCGCCCGCTCGCCGACGTTCCGGCGGTGGACGAGCATGATCCGTCGTTTGTCGCGTTGCACAAGGAGTTGCGCGCCCGTTCCGCCGAGCTGGGCCAGAAGTCCGGCCTCCCTGAAGAAGTCGTCCAGCAGGTGCTCAACGGTGTCGACGATCCGGGCCGCTTTGCCGACCTGGTCGCCGGTTATCTCGACCTCGACACCACGCAACGCCAGCAGTTGCTCGAAACCCTCGCCATCGACGACCGCCTCCGCCGCGTGCTCGTGCACGTGCAGCGGCAAATCGCGGTTCTCGATGCACAGGAAGACATCAAGAGCCAGGTTCAGGAAGAACTCGGCGAGCGGCAGCGTGAGGTCTATCTGCGCGAGCAGCTCAAGACCATTCGCCGCGAGCTCGGCGACGAAGACGACGCCGGCGACGTCGACGAACTCGACCAGCGGCTGTCCGCCCTCGAACTTCCCGAAGAGGCACGCAAGGAAGTCGATCGCGAACTTGCGCGTCTTCGCCGCGCCGGTCGCGAATCGATGGAGGCTCAGGTCATTCGTACCTATCTCGAACATGTGGTCGAATTGCCGTGGACCACGCGCTCCGAGGAACGCCTCAATCTCCCCGACGCCGCCAAGATTCTCGACGAAGACCATTACGCCCTTGGCGACGTCAAGGATCGCGTACTGGAATTCCTGGCCGTTCGCGCCATGCGCGCTCGCCCGGAAGTGCCCGAAGACGACACCGCGGTTCCTGCATCGCAGGTGGCCGGCGAGGTACCGATCGAAGGCGGAACGCCCGGCTCCGCCGAAGTGCCGCCGGCACAAAAGGAAGCCGCCGTCGAGCCCCGCAAGCATTCGCCGATTCTGCTCTTCGTCGGGCCTCCCGGCGTTGGCAAGACGTCAGTGGCCAAGAGCATCGCTCGCGCCATGGGCCGCAAGTACGTCCGCATATCCCTCGGCGGCGCTCGCGACGAGGCCGATATTCGCGGACACCGGCGCACGTATGTGGGCGCCATGCCGGGGCGCATCATCCAGGGCATGAAGCAGGCGGGCACCAAGAACCCGGTGTTCCTGCTCGACGAGGTCGACAAGCTCGGCGTCTCGTTCCAGGGCGATCCGGCGGCCGCATTGCTCGAAGTGCTCGATCCGGCCCAGAACGATTCGTTCACCGATCACTATCTCGGCATCCCGTTCGACCTGAGCGAGGTGCTGTTCATCGCCACGGCCAATCTGGCGCAGAACATTCCCGGCCCGCTGCTCGATCGCATGGAGACCGTTGAGTTCTCCGGCTACATCGAGATCGAAAAGGTCTCGATCGCCGAGCAGTATCTTGTGCCGCGACAGACCGAGGAAAATGGCCTCACGCGCGATGCCATCTCGTTCACCGGTCCGGCGCTGCTGGAACTGGTGCAGCGATACACCCGTGAAGCCGGCGTCCGCCAGCTCGAGCGCGAGATCGGCAAGGTCGCCCGCAAGGTCGCGCGGCGCATCGCCGACGGCATCGCCACGTCGGTGGAAGTAACACCGGCGCTCGTGCGCGAACTCCTGGGCCGGCCCAAGCTGCATCCGGAGGAGAAGTCGCGCGTGGATCAGGTCGGTGTCGCCACCGGCATGTATTACACGCCGATGGGCGGCGATATCATGTTCGTCGAAGCGTCGACCATGCGCGGCAAGGGCGAGCTCGTTCTCACCGGCCAGCTCGGCGATGTCATGAAGGAATCGGCGCGCGCCGCATGGACGTATGCACGCTCGCACGCCGCCGCGCTGCACATCAAGGAAGAGATGTTCGATCGCGATGTGCACATCCATGTCCCCGCGGGGGCGATTCCCAAGGACGGCCCAAGTGCCGGTGTCACGATGGCCACGGCGCTGGTCTCCGTGCTCTCGGGGCGCGAGGTGCGGCACGACATCGCGATGACGGGTGAAATCACGCTCCGCGGCCGCGTGCTGCCGATCGGCGGCGTCAAGGAGAAGCTGCTCGGTGCGCTCCGGGCAGGCATCACGCGCATCGTGATTCCCAAGGACAACGAGCCCGATCTGGATGATTTGCCGGCCGAAGCTCGCCGGCGCCTGGAAGTGCATCCAGTGGAAGAACTCGGCGAAGTTCTCGCGCTCGCACTGCGCGACGCCCGGTACTCCGAAGGCAAGCTGCTCTTTGGCGACGAAAACCCACGCGACGTGGTGCCGCTGACGACTTCGTTCCCGCACTGAACGAACGTGGTGACGCGGTTGGAATGAGAGAAGGCGGCTCCCACGGGGAAGCCGCCTTCTGCTTTGCGTCATGACCGGCGACTAGACCGTTTCGACCCGGTCGCGCCCCGACGCCTTGGCGATGTAGAGCGCACGGTCCGCAGCGGCGGTGAGTTCGGTCGCTGTAGTAGGCGTTCCCAGGAAAGTCGCGACCCCGATGCTCACGCGCGGCGCGATCGGATCGCCACCGCGAAGCTTGAGCGGGGTGTCCTTGAGAGATTCGCGCAGCTTCTCGGCAATCTGCCGGCCGTTGGCGGGCGGGCAGCGCCGCAGAATGATGCCGAACTCCTCGCCGCCGTAACGCCCGAGGAGATCGGAGCCGCGGATGATCTTGCGAAAGAGATTCGCGACATGGAGCAGTACCTGGTCGCCGATCAGATGGCCGTACGTATCGTTGATGCGCTTGAAATGATCGAGATCGAGCATGAGGAAGCACAGCGGCTCGCTGTGCCGCGTGGCGTAGGCGATTGCATGCTCCAGCTCCGCCATCAGCGTGGCGTGGTTGAGAACACCGGTCAGCCCATCGCGATGCACGAGTTCGCGAATGCGCCGCCCACGCTCGGTGCGCGTCAGCACGACCTGCAACAGATGGCTCCGCTCCACGGGCTTGGAGATATAGTCGTCGCCGCCGGCGCGAAGCCCTTCCATTTCATCCGCCAACGAATGCCGCGCGCTGAGAAAGACCACCGGCACCAGCGCGAGCCGCGGATCCTGTCGCATCAGTCGCGCAATGGCATAGCCGTCGACATCGGGAAGATCGATGTCGAGGAGCACAAGATCGGGTGTGTCGTGAGCGAGCACATCCTGCGCCGCCTGCGCACTTGAACAGAGCGCGACGCGTGCGTTCAGCTGGCCAAGCCAGGTGGCAAACAGCTGCGCCTGCGCGGGATCGTCTTCAACGACCATCACGCTGGCCGGCGGCGCACCCACGCGCGCAAGTGCCCGAGCGTACTGCGCGAGGTCGGTGGGAAGTCCGGCGGGTCCGAAGACGGCATCGAGTCCGGCGGCGGCGGTCCGCAGCCGGTCAAAGCGCTCTTCCGGATCGGCGAGCACGACCGCCCGGGGTCGCTCCGGCGTGGCAGCCGCCCAATAGCGCGAGAGCGCGAGCACGTCGGTGTCGTCGTCAGCGCCAATCACCACCAGGTCGGGACGTTCGGACGGCGCCACATCCCACGGGTCGATCGCGCCATTGCCGATATCGACCATGAACCCCGTCTTCTCCAGCGCCGTCACGATGCCCTCGCGCACCGGCGAGGGGTGCATCATCACCAGCGTGCGCCACGCGAACCCCGGCAATCTGCCAAAAACCATCGGCACTTCGAGATCGACCGCGGCCTCATCGAACGACGCCTTGAGATCCTGTACCGCCTGCTCAAAGCGATCGGCCTCCTCCGGTGTCGGCGGCGGCGGCGTCAGAATGCGCCGCTCCATTTCACGCGCGATGTCGGTGACCCGCGGAAAGCCGTAGGACCCGCCCGAGCCAGCCAGGCGGTGGAAACGCTGTCGCAATGATTCCAGTGCATCAGGTTCGCCGGCACGGAACGCCGCAAGATCCTTCCGCAATTCCGCGAGTCGTTCGGGTGCATCGCGCAGATAGTCGCGCTGCAGCGCGGCGATGGCGTCTTCCTGTTCGGTCGTGGTCATCGACCCTCCGCCAGTGCCACCAGCGAACGGCGTGCCGCCGCCACGAACGCGGGCCCAGTCCCCCAGTGCCCGGAAAAGTGCTCGCCTTCCCTGCTGCCGATCAGCGCGGCCCGGCCGTCCACCACCAGCAGCACCGGTTCGCCGGGCCAGTCGGGCGAAGACACCACGGTTACCGCAATCGATCCCAGAGAAACGGCGGCGGTGGCCGCAACATCGAGCACCACACCGGCGCCCTGCGCCCGCCGCAGATGCGGCAGCAGCGCGAGGCATCCATCAGCCGGTGCGAGAAGTTCCACACTCGCCTCGGCGCGGGCGATCTGCTGTCCCATCAGCTGCACCGCTCCGCGCGGTGAGGCCAGTTCGACCAGCGTCGTCGTGGGGGGGACCGTCAGTGCAGTGAGCGCCGCGCTGAGCTGGTCCATTGCCTCACCCTGGCGATCGCTCAGACGCGCAAGCAGCGTGGCCGGCGGCTCCGGACGGAACTGCCGTGGCCGCCCCTCGGCCACACGCGCGGCGCCCTTGCTCACCAGCCCTTCGAGGGCCGCATACACGTTCGCCCGGGCCAGGCCAGCCGCACGGGCCACGGTGTATCCTGTGCCGGGACCACCCGTCAGCAGGACCTCATAGATCAGACTTTCCGTGGGCGTAAAGCCGAACGGCGTCAGGTCGATGCGGCCGGCCATCTCACGAATACTCGAGCCGCCAGCCCAACCGCTTTGCGATCTTTGCCAGCCGGAAGGTGATATCCGCCTGACGCGACGCCAGTTCGCCGTCGTCCGGGGTGAGTGGCCAGCAATGGTAAGTGATCGGCGTGGTGGGCTTGGGTTGGGAGCGCAGATTCTTCGGATGCCACACGCCTTCGGCGTCGACATCCTCGAGCAGTCGTGCAAAACCCAGCGACGCATTCGGCGCCGCGGCAAGCATCGGCTGCCCCATTCCGGCCAACAGCTCGATGTAGTGCAGCGCCAGCGGCACATCCTTGGGCAATCCCTTGAGCTTGGGATCGAGCTCGATCGGGTCGCCCAGCAGCACATGCAGCGGCTTCATGGTGTTGCCGCCTATGGAAATCATGTACGACCGATCCGGCGGCTGCTGCGCGAGATACTGGCCCAGCCGCTCAATGAACCCGGCCCGCTCGCGCTGCAGCGACGGCATCGCCGCCAGCATGGCCATTGACCACCAGGTGGGCGGCACCGCTTCGGGGTTGAGCTGGAAGCCGCCACTCTTCTTGATGAACGGATCCTCCACCAGCGGCGAGCGCAGAAACGCAGACACCGCACTCACCACCTTGTGCGCCGCGCCGCGCAGCCGCGGGTCCTCGTCGAGGCCAGCCTCGGCGAGTGCCGCGCATACGCCCTCGCGGATCAGATTGCGGTACGGCTCGGCCGTGCGAGGATCGGCGTCGACATAGTCGGCAAACTCGCCGAGAAGAATCGGGTCGTCGTCGCGCGAAAGGGTGCGGAAGAGCACCCGGTCCGCCACTCGAAACGGGCGGGTGGTGGTCGGAAGGCCGAGCTGAATCAGCCGCCGATACTGTGCGACCGTGCCGACCTCCTCGATCCCTTCCCGCTCCGAGGGCTGAAAGGCAAGGAAGTTGTCGCCCCAGAGCCCGGTCTCCTGCTGCCGCGTGGT
>DATAVM010000006.1:0-3215 GCA_036267775.1 Gemmatimonadales bacterium | reverse complement strand
TGTCGCGAACCGGATAATCACCTAAGGTTCGAGACAGTGGATCTGTCCACCGGGGCACGCATCGCAATTGGGGTTGGCCTGGCGACCGCGCTCGCCTACGCGGCCACGCCGCTCGCCGTTCAGGCGGCGCGGCGCCTGGCTTTCTTCGATCTGCCGGGGGGCTACAAGGAGCACTCCAAGCCGACTCCGTACCTCGGCGGAGCAGCGGTCATGTTCGCGTTTTCGCTCGCGCTGCTGATTGGCGCCGGGACTCTCCAGCGAACGTTGCCGTTGCTAGGCGGGGTGACGGTTCTGCTGGTGCTGGGGACGATCGACGATCGAGTGCCAGTGCACCCTGGATGGCGCGTGCTCACGGAGTTCACGCTCGGCGCTCTGATCTCCGCCGATGGCCTCGGATGGCGACTCGGGGCGGGTGGCGTGATCGACGCGGTGATAACCGGTGTCTGGATGGTGGCGGTTGTCAACGCCTTCAATCTGTTCGACAACATGGATGGCGCGGCCGGCACCATGGTGCTCGTCGTCACCGCCGGCGTATGCGTCCTGACCCTCGTGGACGGCGAGATCTGGGTCGCCGCCAGCAGCGCGGCACTGTTTGGAGCCTGCCTGGGATTCCTGCCGTACAACCTGTCATCGCCGGCGAGCATCTTCCTGGGTGACGGCGGCAGCATGTCGCTTGGATTCGCAGTGGCCATGCTGGTGGCCAACGCAGCGCGGTATGCCGAGGGTTCCTGGCTGTCGCTGTTGGTTGGATTCCTGCTGGTTGGAATTCCGGCCCTTGATACGGCCTTGGTGATCGTCTCACGCCGGCGGCGCGGCATCGGTCTGCTCACGGGCGGTCGGGACCACCTGACTCACCGGATGCGTGTCCGTCTGCGCACGCCCGGTCGGGTGGCGTTGGTACTCGGGGGTGCCCAAGCACTGGTCAGTGCCCTGGTCATCGTCGGGAGCCGCGAAAGCTCGTCCGCACTGGTCTACATCGTGCTGGGGTTCATGGTGTTCGGGGCGGCTGCGATCGTGGCCCTGGAGGACGCCTTCCCGGCAGAGGAGGGATCGACCGCGACCGTCGCCGCAGCCACCGTTATCGCACCCTCCGGTAGGACCCGAACATCTCTGCCAGACGTCGGTCTCGCGGTGATCGGACTGGGGGCGGGCCTGAGCCCACTCTTCTCGGCATATTTCGACCCCGGAGTATGGGTCCCGATCGGGCTGGTCTTGGTGGTCGTGGCGGCGATGGCCGCCGTCGCACGACCGCCGCGCTTCACCCTGCCCGCCGGATTGGCGTTCGCGGGATTGGCAGGGCTCGGACTGCTCTCGCTGTTGTCCACCAGCTGGGCGGACGTGGCCGAACCGGCCAACGTCGACGCGAACCTGTGGCTCAGCTACGCGGCACTGCTGCTCCTGACGATGGTGCTGCTGGGAGCCGGCGGACGCGCGCGAACGTTGTTGATCGCAGTGGGTGTGGGCATCGCCATCGTGGGGATCACGGTGCTCGTCAAGCTGTTGGGAAGCCACCCCTCCAACCTGTTCATCGACGGTCGCCTCAACTCGCCGCTGGGCTACATCAATGGCGAGGGGTGCGTGTTCGCCATGGGTGCGTGGCTCGCGCTTGCGCTGGCCGAGCGACGAGAGTCGGTACTCGCCGGCGTCGGAGCCGCGCTCACCGTGGCGATGGCGGGCCTGGCGCTCTTGTCGCAGTCACGAGGCACCGTGGTCGCCGTCTTTGTCTCGATCATCCTCGTGCTGGCGGTCGCTCCCGGCTTCCGGCGGCGCGTCTTCGCACTGGTGTTCATAGCTGCCGGTTTGGCGGCCGCCGGCAGCACGGTGGTGCATGTCTACTCGGTCGGCAACGCCGGACACTTCAGCGCCGTCGCCTCCCATCACGCCGTGGTGGCGATCGTCGTGGCCGCGGTCTGCGTCGGAGCCGCCTGGGGGGTCGCAGTCGCCGCGGCGAACTGGGCGATGCGCCGAGACGCCGCCCGCTTGAGCAAGGTGGCGACGACGATCGCGGTCATCCTGGTCGCCGCTCCCTGCGTCGCCGGTGTGGTCCGCTTCTCGTCGCTCGAGAGCAAGGTGAGCGACCAATGGCACGCTTTCGTGCAGCTCAACGGGTCCGGCAGCGGCTCCAGCGCGCAGTCGCGCCTCCTCTCCGGAGGCGGCGATCGTTACGACTACTGGCGAATCGCGTGGCATTCCTTCACCGAGCATCCGTTAGCGGGCGTGGGCGCCGGGAACTACATCGAGCCCTACTACCTGCACCGCCAGACCGACCAGTCGATCGATAATCCCCATTCGCTCGAGATGCAGGTGCTCTCTGAGCTGGGCGTGCTCGGCGTCGGGGTGCTGATCGTCTTCATCGCCGGCCTGGCACTCGGCATTCGCCGAGCGCGCTCCGCCGCTAAGGGCACGGCTGCCGCCCGCGGTGTGATGGTCGCCGGCACGGGCACCGCCGTCACTTGGCTCGTGGCGACGAGTGGCGATTGGATGCACCTACTGCCAGGCGTGGCGGCGATCGCGCTCTGCGGCGTGGCCGCCCTATGCCCACCTGGCGATGCCACACGTGCGCGACTCGCCGACGCCAGCCGACGATTGCCGATGCTGGTGGCGGCTGCCGGCGCGATCTTCGTGCTGGCAGTCGGCGGCGCGAGCCTGCTACGCGCGGAACTGGTTCAGCGGTACTTGAGTGACGCACGTGGGGCGCTCAATGCGGATCCCACGCAGGCGATCTCCGATGCGAACCGCGTACTCAATCTCGACGCGGCCGACCTTGACGCCTATTACGTGAAAGCTGCCGGCCAAGCTCACTTCGACCGCGCCGCGGCTTCGCGCACGACATTGCTCGCCGCTGCTCACGAATCCCCCCGCTACTTCGTTACCTGGATACTGCTGGGGGACCTGGAGACCAGAGCTGGGAGGATCAATACCGCGCGGAGTTACTATCGGCGGGCACTCAGGCTGGATCCACGGGAGCCCGGTCTTCCCGCCCTCGTCGCCCATCCGGCGAGCGGCCTGCGCGGCGCGGGTCGGTAGCGGTGGGGCTGTTAGGCTGAGCCCAGTGCGAAGACTTGTCACATCCATAGTTGCTTTTAGCTGCGTATTTCTACCGCAGCAGGCACTTGCGGCAAGCGGGCCTTCGTCCGGCGTGCATGTCGATCCCGGCTCGCCCGCGAGCAAGGCGTACGCGGTGCCGATCACCGGTGCCCGGGGCGAAGGCACCG
>DATAVM010000005.1:0-6605 GCA_036267775.1 Gemmatimonadales bacterium | reverse complement strand
CACCGGGCACTGGCTCCGCGAACTTGCGCCGCGTGATGAGATCGTCATTGCGACCAAGGTGCACTATCCCATGTCGCAGCGGCCGAACATGGGCGGCCTCTCGCGCAAGCACATTATCCAGGCGTGTGACGCGTCGCTTCGCCGGCTCGGCGTCGACACGATCGACCTCTACCAGATTCATCGCTTTGATCCACGCACGCCGATCGACGAAACGATCGCAGCGCTCGACCTGCTGGTCCATCAGGGCAAAGTCCGCTACGTCGGTGCCAGTGCCGGGTATGCGTGGCAGTTTGCGCAGGCACTCTACCGCGCAGATGCGGCCGGTGCTACGCGCTTTGTGTCGATGCAGAATCACTACAATCTCCTCTACCGCGAAGAAGAACGCGAAATGATTCCGTTCTGCCGCGAAGAAGGGATTGGTGTGATTCCGTTCTCGCCCCTGGCGCGTGGCATTCTCGCCCGCGCGCAACGGCCGGCGGCGGATATCTCCGCCACCACGCGTGAAGCCAGCGATCCGCTGGTGCGCGACCGGTACGACGCTGCCGATGACGACGCGGTGCTCGCAGCGTTGCGCACTGTGGCCAGCGCACGCGGATTGCCGCCGGCAGAGGTGGCAATGGCGTGGCTCTATGGCAAGCCTGGCGTGACCGCGCCGATCGTCGGTGCGACGAAGATGACACATCTCGATGCCGCCATCCGCGCGCTCGATGTCGTACTCACCGCCGAAGAGATCGCAACGCTCGAAGCGCCGTACCGGTCGCACGAAGTGCGCGGTCACTAGCGTCATGGCTTAACGCCGCGGTCGGTGACGTGTCATCAGGATGCGCCGCAACGTCATGTCCGAGGGCAGCGCATCATCAAACAGGAAGGATCAACCATGTCACGCATGACAGATATTCGCCGAGGCCTCGTGGCGGCCGCCGTGCTGGCCACCGCCAGCACCGTGGCGTGCGCACCGTTGCCGCCTTCGGGTGTGGTGATCGTCGCGCGCCGTCCACCAGGGGCACAGCGCGAGGTCATTGGGGTCGCCCCAGGGCAGGGATATGTCTGGATCGGCGGCCATTGGGGCTGGCAGGCAAACGACTACGTGTGGGTTGCCGGCCGGTGGGAAGCGCCGCCTCGTCCGCGCGCCCGCTGGTCCCCCGGTCATTGGGTCCATGGCCGCGGTGGCTACTACTGGGTTGAAGGCCGCTGGATCTGATCTCGAGCTGTTGCAACAGGGGAAACGCGGGGCTGTTCGGTTGATACCGGACGGCCCCGCGGCACTATTCCGACCCGCCAGACGTATACTCCGGACGGAGGAACACCTGATGCATTTGAGAATGGCAGCAACACTGATGACACTCGCGGCCGCGCCCCTGGCCGCGCAAGGCATGTCCGGCATGGCCGGAATGGATCACAGCCAGACGGCGCAAACACCGTTGAGCGCCAAGGCCAAGGCGGACATCGCCGAAGCAAAACGCGTGGCGCAGGCATACGACACGCCCGAGAAAGCGCGCGCGGCGGGATATTCGCCGCGCTTTGGCGACGTGCCGCTGCAAGGCGAGCACTGGGTCAACAGCGCCCTCGTGCTCTCGGGAAAGTTCGACCTCGAACACCCGCCGATCCTGATGTTCACGACGGTCAACGGGGTGAAGACGCTCACGGGATCGGCGTACGCGTACGAGGTGCAGCAGGATTCCGGCGCGCCGGCGGCGTTCGACGGCGCGGCACAGTGGCACGAACATCTGCTGCTGTCACTGCCGGGGAAGCGGCTGGTGATGACGCACGTGTGGTTCGTGCCGTCACCCGGCGGTCCGTTTGCGCATGACAATCCCACGCTCGCCTTTACCGAGCGCAATCTGCCGCAACCTCCGGCAGGATGGCTCGACACCAGCACCTACCGCGGACTGGCCCTCGCGCTGTCACTCGGCAACTGGCAGATCCAGCAGCCCGGCCGCGGCCGCCGAGGAATGGGCCTGGTGCAGAACGACAGCGCGCTGGCAACGCTCACGGCAGAGCGCGATTCGATGAGTGCCATGGTTCCGCTGCTGGCGTCAGCCGAAACGAAGCGCGACGCGAAGGCCTATCATGCCGAGGCGGCGGACGTGATTGCACTCGGCAATCGCCTTCTGTCGACGGTCAAGGATGTCCCGCAGGATCCGATGGTGCGTCTCTTCTGGGGCCAGTTGATCGAAGAAGCGCTCGGCGATCACCATGTCGCGGGGCACACGTCGTCGCCCTGACCGCGGGTCAGCGGCCAGCAACTCGATAGGTGCGGCCGCGCCATTCGATGCGGCCGCCACCGCGCATCACCGAACGCAGCGTGATCCCCAGCGCCATCACCGCGCCCAGCGGATAGGTCAGCGCATACCAGAGCGGAATGCCCATCCCGCCGAACGCGAGCAGCCAGAACACCAGCGACGACGCGATCGCCGCTTGGGCGACGGCCCGCAAGTGCGGCCACGCGAGCAAGGCAAACGGCAGCAGCCAGCAGACGTACACCAGCATCAGCGACACCGGCGCGAGTGCCCGCAGCAGCCGGTTGTCGCCTTCGGACTGCCGCGAGCCAAGATAGAGATTCTTGGACCAGCCTTCGACCAGTTGCGACAGCGAGCGGTACATCCGGGTAAAGAGCAGTGTTCCGCTGTACATGAGTCGCGCGCGCCTGCCGGCACGGAACACCGTCTGCGCGAGTGCCAGGTCTTCGACAATCTCCGCGTGCACACTCGCGTGCCCGCCGATTGCGTCATACGCGGTGCGGCGCATCGCGATGAATTGTCCGTTCGCGATGACCTGATCGGCCCGCGTCGCACGATTCACGCGCGCCGGGACATACCGCATGGCGAGCACCATCAGAATCTGCGGCTGAATCACCCGTTCCCAGAATGTGATGCACCGCTGCTGCGAGAGCAGCGTGAGCAAGTCGAGCTCGTCACGCTCCATCGCGCCAACGACGTGCGCGAGCAATTCCGGCGCGTGATCGGTGTCGGCATCGGTAAAGATGAGATAGGTACCGCTTGCCGCCTGTGCGCCTTGCATGCAGGCCCACGGCTTCCCGCGCCAGCCCTCGGGAAGTGGCTGGCCCGCCAGGAGGCGCACGCGATCGTCGCGCGCGGCCGCCGTGGCTACGCGTGCAGCGGTGTCGTCGGTGGAGCAGTCGTCGACGACGATCACTTCGAAGGCATCGTACGTGGACCGGGTCAGCGCATCGAGTAGCGCGTCGATCGTCTCGGCTTCGTTGCGTGCCGGCACGATGATCGACACCGGAATGCCGTGCGCGGTCGGCGCGGCGCCTACATGCGGTTCCTGCCGGCGAAGCGGGACAAGTCCGGCGATGGGCGCCCCCCAGAGCAGCCCGGGAAGGAACGCCAGCGGCTCAGGCACCGCTACTTGCGCGCGGAGATGGTGCCGAGCTCGACCTCGAGCGCCACGATCTGGCGACCGACATCGTCGGCGCTTGCCTCGGTGAGCGGCAGCGTGTTGCGGTCCGTCATGAGCAGCGACGCCACTAACGCATCGGTGTAGCCCACCACGGCGGACGCGATCCCGCGGTCGACGATCGCGTTGAGCCGAAGAAAGACCACGACCGCCCGGCGCGGCCTCATCGCGGCGACGAATGCACCGATGTACTTGATGAGCAGCACACGCAACTGCTGCAGCTCTTCGACGACTTCGCCCGCCGCAAGACCGCGAGCCGCGGCCGTCCGGCCGTAGTGCTCCGTCACATGCAGCCACACCGCGGAGGCTTCGCGACGCATCGGACCGAGCATCTCGGCCAGTGTTTCGATGACAAGACGGACTTCGCGTTCGACGAGCGCGCGCGGAATGCTGCGGGAACCAGCGCGGTCGACGAGCCAGTCGGCCCATTCGGCCACCATGGCGTCGCGCGCGTCGAGCGTGGCCTTTGCGGCGGCCAGTTGTGTCGGGTGAGACGAACGCACGCGGGCAGTCTCCCTTGCAAAGTCGTTCAATCGTAATGACAGGCCAGAGTCATCCCAAGCCGGTCGCGTGCGAGCCTTGCGGGCCCTGCTTCCGTAGCCCGATACTCCGATGCACAGAGCCAACCCGGAGTTTCGCGATGCCACTGTTTGATTATCAATGCCACGCCTGCGGACGCGTCTTCGAAGAGCTCGTTCGTGATACGCACAAGGTCGCTTGCCCGGATTGTGACGCGTCAGATCCCGAACGCCTCATGGCCGTGCCGGCCCGTCCTGCACGCCAGAATGGCGGCGGCTTTCCCGATCTCTCCCGCCTTGGCCCGCCGCCGGGTGGCGGCTGTTGCGGCGGCGGCTGCGCCCATTGACCACCCGCCTCGACCAGCTGGTGGCAGCACTCCCGCCGCCGATCACCGGCGGTCCCGAGGACGCCGACCGTGCGCAGGCCGCGGTCGCGCTGATCCTCGGCCCCGATCCCGATCGCCTGCTGCTCATTCGGCGCGCCGAGCGTGCGGGCGATCCATGGTCGGGACACTTGGCGCTGCCCGGTGGCCGCCGGGAGCCGGAGGACGCCGACCTTCTTGACACCGCGATCCGCGAGACCCGCGAGGAGGTCGGTCTCACCCTGGAGCGCGACAACTGCCGCGCCACACTCGACGACCTGTTGCCGCGCATTCAGGTGTTGCCGCACATCCTCGTCCGCCCGTTTGTCTTTGTTCTTCCCCAAACGTTGGACCCCGGTTTGAGCGCAGAAGTTGTGGCGGCTGAATGGGTCGCGCTGGCCTGGTTGCTGAGAGACGGTGTCCTCGAAACGCGAACCCTCGCCATGCGAGGCGGACCGCAGGCGGTTCAAGGATATGCGTTGCCCGGCGGCTTTCTCTGGGGAATGACCGAGCGGATCGTGACGCCGGTGCTGGAACGGTGGCGGACGCTGGGTTAGCTGTACGCGATTCTTGACATACGGCACGCGACCATTATTATTTAGGCATGACTAAATCAGCGGCGGCCGCTGAACTGACCAGCTCGGTCGAGGACTATCTCAAGACCGTCTACCAGCTCACCGAGTCGGGGCAGGCCGCCTCCACGACCGGCATCGCGGAGGCGCTCGCCATCGCGGCTCCGTCCGTGAGTGCCATGGTCAAGCGGCTCGTCGAAGCCGGGCTGGTCGCGCATATCCCCTACAAGGGCGTCACGCTCACCGGCGATGGCCGCCGTGCCGCACTCCGCATGCTGCGCCGCCACCGCATCATCGAGACGTATCTCGTCTCTACCCTCGGCTATACCTGGGACAACGTGCACGATGAGGCGGAGCGGCTCGAGCACGCCGTGTCGGAAGATCTGGTGGAACGCCTGTCGCGCGCGCTCGGACATCCGCGAGTCGATCCGCACGGCGATCCCATTCCAGCGGCCGATGGCGAGATGATCGATGTGGCCACGACGCCGCTGCCCGATGTCGAGGTTGGCGCAGTCGTGACGATCCATCGCGTCGGTACCGGCTCCGCCGAGCGGCTGCGGTGGCTCGCGGCCGAAGGTCTGGTGCCCGGCGCGCGGCTTGAAGTGCTCGAGCATCAACCGTTCAACGGTCCCGTCACCATCGCCATCAACGGGCAGCGGCGGGTGATCGGCCGCGATGTCGCACGCCACCTCCTTTGCGTTGTCGCCGTGCCCACTGTTGCGGGACGGCATTAGCATGGCTGAATCGTCGGTGTCGACGGAATCGGGCTGGCGGCGACCGCGTGGGCGACCGTCGTTGCCAGAGTCGTATCGCACCGTGGCCATTCCGACCGGAGCGCCGTGGTGGCGCACAGCGGCGGCATTCGCCGGGCCTGGCTACATGGTGGCGGTCGGCTACATGGATCCGGGCAACTGGGCCACCGATCTTGCCGGCGGCGCGCGCTTTGGCTACACACTCATCAGCGTCATCCTGATGTCCAATCTGATGGCGGTGCTGCTGCAGGGACTCGCCGTCAAACTTGGTGTAGTCACCCGGCGCGACCTGGCGCAGGCGTGTCGCGATCATTTCTCGCGGCCCACATCGATCGCGCTCTGGGTCTTCGCCGAGATCGCGATCGCGGCGTGCGATCTGGCGGAAGTCATTGGCTCCGCGATCGCGCTCAATCTGCTCTTTCACATTCCGCTGCTCTGGGGTGTGGTCCTCACCGCGTTCGACGTGCTGCTGATCCTGCTGTTGCAGCAGAAGGGATTCCGGCGGCTCGAAGCGTTCATCGTGGTGCTTGTGCTGACCATCGGGCTCTGTTTTGCCGCGGAGATGGCATTCTCGCATCCGGGTCTGGCCGCCGTGCTTCACGGTTTTGTGCCCACGACGGAGATTGTCACCAACCCGGCAATGCTGTACATCGCAATCGGTATTCTTGGCGCGACGGTGATGCCGCACAACCTCTATCTCCATTCTGCGATCGTGCAGACGCGGCAGATTGGCGACACGGCAGCAGCCAAGGGACAAGCGCTCCGGCACGGCATGTTCGACTCCACCTTCGCGCTCACGATTGCGTTTCTGATCAATGCGGCGATCCTGGTGCTGTCGGCGGCGTCATTCCACGGCACTGGCCACAGCGGTGTGGCGGACATTGGTGACGCGTACAAATTGCTCACTCCGCTGCTCGGCACGTCCGCCGCGAGTCTGCTCTTTGCCGTAGCGCTGCTTGCATCGGGCCAGAACTCCACTGT
>DATAVM010000004.1:0-3259 GCA_036267775.1 Gemmatimonadales bacterium | reverse complement strand
GCCTACGCCATGGCGTTCGGTCCGATCGCGGGGCTCGAGATTGTCGATCCGCTGCTGGCCGAGCCGAGCATGCAGCGCTATCACCTGCTGCCAGGTGTGCGGGGTGATTTTCTGGAGAAGCTTGGACGATTCGATGAAGCGCGGGCGGAATTCGAGCGGGCGGCAGCGATGACGGAGAACAGCCGGGAGAAGGCGTTGCTCGCAGGGCGAGCGGCGCGCTGTGGCAAGGGAATGTCGTCGCGGTGAAGCACGCCGGCGACTATGCGCTCGGCGCGCCACCCTCCACCAAGTCACAAAACCAGAACCCACGCGTCACCGGTCGCGCCGCGGCGTCACCGAGCGTAGCAGCGTCGACCCCAGGGTGCGTCTCCTCGAGCGGCCGGTAGATCTTTTCGCCCACGACAATCGGAATAGGCGCCTTGAAGATTGGTCCGGCAAAGACAAACGAGTGGTATTCGCCGTTTTCGCCGCACGGATCGACGCCCGCAGGAAGACCCCGCACGCATGTCGCATCAAGCTCGGCGCCGGCGTGCTGCTCTCCCAGGTACGCGTCATTCGCGCAGCAGATGACGGCACGAAACCCGAGAGCATGGAATTCGTTCACCAGCTGGGTCGTGTCTTCCCGCCAAAGCGGAAAGATCGCCTGCATCCCGACTTGCGCCAGATTGGCTTCGCGCCAGGCCCGGAGATCTGCCAGAAAGATGTCGCCAAAGACCACATGCTCCACGCCGCGCGCCTTGTAGCGCAGCAGAATCTCCCGCATCCGCTCGCCATATTCCTCGTTGGTGCTCCGTTCGCTCACGAACATCTTCTCGAGCGGCAAGCCAATGCTTGCGGCCTGCGCATCGACCAACTCTTCACGCACGCCGTGCATCGACACACGCTTGAAGTGCCCGTTGATTGTGGTCAGGAGCGCCACCACCTCATACTGCTCCGATTGCAGCACGCGATGGAGCGCCATCGCGGAATCCTTGCCACCGCTCCAGCTGAATAGGACCGGGGTGCGGGCCCTCTTGACGCTCTTCTCACTATTCATCGGCGACATTGATAGCACATCAAGCCACAACCGGCGACTCCGCCGCCAGTCTGAGCGCAACGTCAACTGACCCCGCCAGGTTCTCTTCGCCAATCTCCGCCATCATGAGCGATCGGGCCAGGGCCATCATCGGCTGCGCATGCACCTCGGTCAGGATCACCCGGGTGCCCTCTCGCCGGCTGCGACGGACCAGATCCTTGAGCGCGTGCAGGCCGGTGGCGTCCATGGCGGGAACATGCCGCATGCGGATGATCAGCACGCGCGGACGCCCCGCCACCTGGCCCACGGCGTTGCGGAACGCGGTGGCCGCGCCAAAGAAGAACGGGCCGTTGATCTCGTAGACCACCACCCCTGCCGGCAAGCGGGTCCGGTCGAGCGAGCCGGCGTCATCGGGCGCGGCCGTGTCGGGATCGGCATACTCGCGCGTGATGGCGGTGACATTCGTCACTTCCGCCATCCGCTTCATGAACAGGAATGCCGCCAGCACCATTCCCACCTCGATGGCCACCGTGAGATTCACCAGCACGGTGAGGACAAACGTCGCGACCATTACCAGCACGTCGCTCGCTGGTCCGCGCAAGTCACCCACAAAGGTGCGCCACTCGCTCATGTGGTAGGCGACCACCACCAGAATAGCAGCGAGTGTTGCGAGCGGAATGAACGCGGCCCAGTGGCCAAAGAAGAGCGTGATCAGCAGCAGCGTTACGGCGTGCATCATCCCGGCCACCGGCGTGCGCCCGCCGTTGCGCACATTGGTCGCCGTACGCGCGATCGCCCCGGTCGCGGGCATGCCGCCAAAGAGCGGTGCCACGATGTTGGCCACTCCCTGTGCAATGAGCTCCATATTGGAGCGATGCCGCCCGCCAATCATCCCGTCCGCTACCACCGCCGACAGGAGTGACTCCACCGCGGCGAGCAGCGCAATGGTGAACGCGGCGGGCACCAGCGTCGCCAGCAGGCCCAGCGTGACGTGCGGCAGCGCCGGCATCGGCAGGCCCGCATGCACGCCACCAAAGCGTGTGCCAATCGTCTCGACCGGCAGACGGAAGACCACGGCCACCACGGTCGTCACGATCAAGGCCACAAAGGGTCCCGGAATGCGGCGGCCGACGCGTGGCCACAGCAGCATGATGACGATCGCGCCGGCGGCGACCGCTGCGGCCGCCATGCTGGTGTCTGCGAGATGGGCGCCATAGACCTCCCACCTGGCCACAAAGGCTGCGGGCACGTTGGAGAGCCGCATGCCGAGGAGATCGCTCACCTGACTGGAGAAGATGATGACCGCAATGCCGCTGGTGAACCCGATGATCACCGGATGCGGAATGAACTTGAGCGCTCCGCCCAGACGGGCCACGCCAAAGCCGATGAGAATGACGCCTGCCATGATCGTCGCAATGGTGAGCCCGTCGATCCCGTACTGCTGGACAATGCCGTACACGATCACCACAAAGGCGCCGGTGGGCCCGCCAATCTGCACGCGCGAGCCGCCAAGCGCCGAGATGATGAACCCCGCGATGATCGCCGTGTAGAGGCCGCGCTCGGGTGCGACACCGCTCGCGATCGCAAAGGCAATCGCGAGCGGCAACGCGATGATGCCGACAATGATGCCCGCCGTGACGTCGGCCATGAACTGCTCGCGGGTATAGCCGCGCAGTGTGGTGAAAAGCTTGGGAACGAGTGTCGCGGGCATGCCCTACCGCTCCCAGCCCCAATCGCGAATCGCGGGGATGCTGAGCAACAAGCGGCGGGCCATGCGCAATGATAGCGTCACTACCCCGCCGTCGGCGGCCACTCGGGCGCTGCCACACCAAACTGCGCCGCGTACTCTCTGTTGAGCCGCGACCAGTCGAACTGAAATGCCACCGGCCCCGCCATGCGCCCAATGGGATCTCCACCGAGCAGGTGATCGAGCACGTCGAGGCAGATGTGCCAACCTGCCGCACCCATCGAGATGAACCGCCGGTCGATGTGGTGCCCGAGTGTGAGCCGCGTGCCGCCCGTCATTGGTTCGAGTTGCCACCGCAGATGCCCGCCGCTCCAATCGTACTCCAGCAGCCTGGGCGCATCGGCATGAATGATCCGGGTTTCCGCCACGAGCGGCGACGGCGCGCCCACGGTGGTGAGCTTGACCAACGCGCCCGTGCGACCAAGACTCGCATCGGCGTCGAACGGCGCCCACTCGTGCAGCTCGGCCGGCTCGGTGAGCGCGCGCCAGACCTTGTC
>DATAVM010000003.1:0-3117 GCA_036267775.1 Gemmatimonadales bacterium | reverse complement strand
CGCCGAGTCAGTCAGTGAGTGGAGCCTCCCGGGCTGGCTCGGAACGGGAACGAAAGCGACCGCGACCCTCACAGGGCCGCGGTCGCTTTCACTTTCACGGGATCCGCTATCCCACCCAGTGATCGCGATGTTGAAAACTCCGATGTTGAAAACTCTCGTCGACTCGCCTTAGCCTTCTCCGGCGGCGATCATCCACGTCGCCTCGATCTCCATCGGCGACACCGTCGCCGTCCCTTTCTTCCCGACGGTAATGCTGGCGGCAAGGTTGGCGAGCCACGCGGAATCACCGACACCGGCTCCCGCGGCGAGCGCGGTGGCGAGCCACGCAGCCACCGTATCTCCCGCACCCGAGACGTCAAAGACCGCCCGCGGAACGGCGGGCGTCTCCCGGACGACCCCACCCGCGGATACCAGCGACAGGCCGTCGGCTCCTCTCGTGACCACCAGGTGCTCGGCGCCCAGCCGCACGCGGGCCGATTCGAGGTCGTTGTCATCGCCCATGAAGGCCGTGCCGAATGCAGCGTCGAGTTCGCGGATATTGGGCTTGAAAACCGTCGCGCCGGGGTAGGCGAAGAAGTTCCGCGCCTTGGGATCCACCACCACCGGAATTCCCTTTTCCGTCGCCGCTGCGATCATGACAGCGGCGATCTCGGCGTCGAGGACGCCCTTGTCGTAGTCCTCGATCAGGAGCGCCTGGGCCCCTGCGAGGGCTGCGGTACCAGCGACCAGGAGCGCATCGCGGAAACGATCGGCGAGCGAGTTGGTGACTTCGCGATCCAGGCGGACCACCTGCTGGCCGCGCGCCACGATGCGGGTCTTGGTAGTGGTCGGCCGCCCGGGCACGGTGATCAGGCCGGTGGTGGCGATGCCGAGCGCTGCGATGGCCTCTACGAGGCTCTGGGCCGCGGCGTCGTCGCCGACGACTCCGACCAGCATGGGAGTGGCGCCCGTCGCGGCAACATTCGCGGCGGCATTGGCGGCTCCGCCGGGTACCGAGATGTCGTCCTCGAGCGCGATCACCGGTACCGGCGCCTCGGGCGAGATCCGATCGGTCTCGCCGAGAAGGTAGCGGTCGAGCATGACATCGCCGAGCACCGCGACGCGCACCTGCCGCATGCGTGAAAGCAGGTCGACCAGGCGCGCGTGGCTGAGCGGGTGGAGGACGTCCGGCATTGGCGGAAGGTAGCCGGTTATCTTCGGCCTCTGCATGGCTGAACTCTCCATCGCGGTGGTCCGCGATCCGTTGGTCGAATCGATCCACCACGTCTCGGCTGCGGTCGTGACGGCCGATGGCCATCTCCTTGCTCGCGCTGGCAATCCCGATCTGGTGACGTACTGGCGCTCCGCGTCCAAGCCATTCCAGCTCTATCCGCTGGTGGCCGATGGCGGCGTCGAGCGCTTTGGTATCGACCGCGAGATGCTGGCCCTCGCCTGCAGCTCTCACAACGCCGAGCCGATGCATCGCACCATCGCGGCACGCTGGCTTACCGCAGTCGGGCTCAGCGAGACGGACCTGGCCTGCGGTGGTCATCCCTCGCTCTGGCCGGCGTTGGCCGACACGATGATCCGTGACGAGATCCAGGCCACGCCACTCTGGAGCAACTGTTCCGGCAACCATGCCGCGCTGCTGGGTCTGGCTCGTTTGCATCAATGGCCGACCGCCGGATACGAGGCCTTTCCCCATCCGGTGCAGCAGCGCGTCGCGACGACCGTAGCGGAATGGTCGGCCTTGCCCACCGATGAACTTGTCTGGGGAGTCGACGGCTGCACCGCCGCTGCGGTGGCGCTCAGTCTGCGCGGCATGGCTCGCGCCTATGCGCAGCTTGCCATCGCCGGCGACGCGGCAGCGGTCCTCATTCGCGATGCGATGATGCACGAGCCGTATGTGGTCGCTGGCGCGGAACGCCTCGATACCACGCTGATGGAAGCCTGGCCGCTCCGGGTGATGGCCAAGACTGGCGCCGAAGGTGTCTACAGCGCAGCGCTTCCCGAGTTGGGCCTGGGCATTGCCGTCAAGGTGGAAGACGGCGACAGTCGATCGGCCCCGCTCGCGCTGGTCGCGGTCCTCGAACAGGTCGTGGGGGTTTTTGGCGGCGGGCGCTCGTGGGATTTTGCGCCGTTGGAGCGTTGGCGAGCGCCCGAGATTCGCAACACGCGCGGCGCGGTCACCGGTCGCTATGAAGTGCGCGGAGCGCTGCAGCGTGTCTGATACGCCGGCGCTCGACGCGGCGACCGCGGCACTGATCGGCCTCGCGGCCGCCATCGCCCATGGTGACGAGCAATCCCTCGCAGGGCAGGTGGAGAGCGTTCGGGAGGCGGAAACACCTGCGGAGTGGGTGGACGAATTGTTGCTGCAATCGGTCCTGATGGTGGGCTGGCCGCGCGCGCTGGGAGGCGCCGCAATCTGGCGCGCACTGAGTGGTGCACCCGCGACGCCGTCCGCCGCGGAAGACATCGACTACGCTGGTCATCCCGCCTGGACCACCCGCGGCGAAGCACTCTGCGCCACGATCTATGGCGGCAACTATCCCAAGCTTCGCGAAAATGTGCGGACCATTCATCCCGCGCTCGATGCCTGGATGGTGACCGAAGGCTACGGCCGCACGCTCGCGCGCCCTGGACTCGATCCGCGCCGCCGCGAACTGTGCGTCGTGGCGCAGATCGCCGTGATCAATGCGCCGCGGCAGTTGCTGTCGCATCTGATTGGCGCGCTGCACGTGGGCGCCACGCGCGCCGACATCGACGAAACCCTGGCGATCGCCGACGGATACATGGCTGAACCGGTGCGCGCGGTGGCTCAGCAGGTGTGGAGCGCTGTGCGCGCGGCGCGGAGTGCTGCCCCATGAGCTTTGTCGATCGCGTCGCCGTCGAGGTATGGGCTGGTGGCGGGGGCGACGGCGCCTCGTCGTTCGCGCGCTTCAAGTACCGCCCCAAAGGCGGTCCCGACGGCGGCGATGGTGGTAACGGTGGCTCCGTGTACGTGCGTGCCGAAGAGAATCTCGCCACCCTCCTTGACTATCAATACCAAGCGGCATGGCGCGCGGAGCGGGGTGGTCACGGCAAGGGCAAGAACATGACCGGTGCCTCGGCGCCGGATGTGTTTCTGCCGGTGCCGCC
>DATAVM010000002.1:0-5012 GCA_036267775.1 Gemmatimonadales bacterium | reverse complement strand
GCGCAAAAATCGGCGATGCGACCAGATAGAAGATCGCCAGGACAATTCCTGCGATCGCCACGCCGCGCACCATCGTCCGATGACCGCCAACCAGCCCGAGGATCGCAATCAGCGCGAGCGCCAAGGTGGTTTGCGGCGCGGATGCGTAGATCAGGCCGATCAACTGGAACCGGCCACCCACGTCACCGATCCGCAACGGCCACTGCGCCGCAAGTACCTCGAAGTACGGTGATACCGCCACGACAATCAGCAGACTTGCCAACAGGGGCGCGAGCTGCTGCGCACGCGAAGCGACGGTCGGGTTCGGCGAAGTCATCAAGTGTCCTTGTTTCAGATGGGAACATTCGGCGGTTGCCAAGAATCCGGGCGACTGCCCCGCTTCTTGCTACAGTGAAAGGTATATGCGAATCCTTCACTTGACACTCTCTGCCGCGCGTGGAGGGCGCCGGGATGCAATCCTGACCCTGATCGATCATCTCCGCCCTCTTGGAGCGGAGTGCGGTCTGGTGGCGCTGCGCAATCTGCGCTCCGAAGTGGCCGACATTGAAAACCATGTCGACTACTACGACGGCATGGAGATCGTCGGCCGTCCGCGACTGCCCGAACTCGTCGATGTTCGCCGCCTGTGCCAGGAGCGCGAGGTCGACGTGCTGCACGCGCACGATGCCGGCAGCCAATTCGTCGCATCGGCACTCCGTCTCACATCGCCGACGTTGCGAGTGGTGATGACGTTTCATCGGACGCTCGGCCTCGAATCCGAAGGCATGCGCAATCACCTGCGCAATGCCGTGTCGCTCCCGATGGTGCAGCGCGTGGTCACCGCGTCGCGCGAGCGTCGCGACTACTTCCTCAAACACACGATGGTCCCCTCGGCGCGCATGCGCGTGATCCCCTTTGGTATCGACCTGAACGTCTTTCATCCGGACCCCGCATCGCGGGCGATGGTCCGCCGTGAACTGGGCCTTCCGGCCGACGCTCTGCTGATCATGACGATCGGACACTTCGGGCGGGAGAAGGGCGTCGATCAGGCGATCGAGGCGGTGGCGCAGGCCGCGCCGCAGTTGGGGAATCGCCCGTGGCATCTGGCGGTCCTGGGCGGCGGTCCACCCGATCAGGTCGCCGCAATGCGCGCCATCGCGGCGCGGTTGCCGGCGGGTCGCGTCACGTTTCTTGGCTTTCGCCCCGATGTCGCGCATCTCCTTCAGGGCGCCGACGTGCTGCTGCACGCTCCACGCGCCGAAGCGTTTGGCCTCGCGGTCATTCAGGCGATGGCGAGTGCGCTGCCGATCGTCGGCACGTCAGTCGGTGGGCTTCCGGAAATCGTCGTGGACGGTCAGACCGGGCATCTCGTGCGCGCAGGGGACATTGGCGGGCTCGGTGCGGCGATCGTGCAATTGGTCGAAACCCCCGGCACCCGGATCCGCATGGCGGACGCCGCGTTGCGCCGGGCGCGGGCGATGTACGGCGCCGCGCTCACGGCCGAGCGGCACCTGGCGCTGTATGAAGACGTAATGCAGAGTCGATCTCACGGAATGAGGAAGGCATCATGACCCCAGCGAGTGCCCCGATGACCGCGGACGAAGCCGTCACCATCGTGGTCATGCCACGCGACCGTTTCAGCAGCGTGACCGCGTGCGTGCAGTCCATTCTCGATAACACGGCCGAACCGTTCCGGTTGATGATCGTCGATCTGGGGTATTCTGCCCATACCCGGCGTGCGCTCGAGGCGATGTGCGCCGCGGTTCCGTTCGAGCTGGTGGCCTGCCCACGCACCATTCCGATGAACGCGTTCCAGCAGTGTGTGGAGCGGATCGCCACCCCGTACACGTGCTGGGTCGACAACGACACCTTCGTCACGGCCGGGTGGCTGACGGCGCTGCTGCAGAGCGCGACCACCGAAGGACGGCGTGTGCTCTCCCCGCTGACATTCGAGCGCGAGGGACTCGACATCGACGACCGCCGGCTGACGCTCCGGGTGCACATCTCGCACGCCGAGCTGCGGAAGGTCACGGTGGACGGGACGGAGTATGTCTTTGACTACAAGCCCTTTCGCCGGGCCGCCAAGGAAGATCTGCCCGCGACACCGTGGTTGATCGACTTCTTCGAGCTGCATACGTTCTTTGCCGAGACGGCGGTGTTGCGCCAGCTCGAGTATCCGGCGATGGTGGTCCGGGAGCACGTCGACATCGGCATTCAACTGCATCGCCTGGGCATCCCCATCTGGTGTGAACCGCGCTCGGAGGTCGTCTTTGATAACATTCATACGCGACCGACGATCGAGGACCTCCGCTTCTTCTTCTTCCGCTGGTCCGATCGGCGCGTGGATCGGAGTCAGGCGCTTTTTGCGGAACGGTGGGGGTGGCATTTCTACAACGAGCAGCACATCCGGAACTGGGCGTTCCGCCGGCGGGTCTTCTCGCTGGCGCGCTTCTGTTATCTGCCTCACAAGGCGGCCGACATGCTGTCGCGCGCCATGGTGAAATTCTTCCGGCCCGGCATTCCCGCGGCGTTACGTCCCGACCCGGTGCCGTCGTCGGTTCGGGTATTCGACACACCGGTCGGGGAGCCCGCCGCGTCGTGACCACACCGGAAGCGAGTGTGGCTGCGGCCAATCCACCCGCCCATTTTCGTCGCGGAGCGCGGCCGGTGCGGCATCAGCAGCGGCGCTGCGATACCGTCGTCCGCCTCGCGGAGGGGCTGACCGGCGACGCGCTCGACTACGGCGCCGGCTGGGGCGACCTTACCGACCGGCTCGCACCGCAGTTCCGGCGCATCGTCGGCGTCGACGCCGACCCGGTGCGCTCGGCGTACGCGGCGCGCGAGTTTGCGCCGATCGAGTTCCGCACCTGCACCGCCACCGGCACCAACTTCCCGGATGCCAGTTTCGACGTCGTCTTCTCGACCGTCGTGCTCCACTTTGTGCCGTCACCCGCGGCGTACCTCGCCGAGTGTCGCCGGCTGCTGCGTCCCGGCGGCCATCTCGTGGTGCTCATCCAGAGCCCGGAGTCGATGTGGATGCTGGCGCGCCGGCTTCGGCGCTCCGCACCGCAAGTGCAGGAATGGGGTGGGTCGACGCGCGCGCAATTCCGCGAATTCCTTGAGCAGAGCGGCTTTCATCCTGGGCGCGAAGCGGGGTTCTACGATCCGCCGTTCGACCGGGTCGAAACGCTGGGCGACATCGCGATCTCGTTGATGAATACCGCGGGTCATGCATTGGGCATTCATGGGCGCTGGTCGTACGTGGGCTATTGTTGCCGGAGAATGGGATGACCGCAGGGTCGGGACCGCCATGGGGCGTGGTGCATTGCGTCTTTTCCGTGGCGATCGGTGGCCAGGAGATGGTGATTCTGTCGCTCGCAGCAGGTTCGGACCGCTCACGTTTTGCATCCCGGGTGCTCTGCCTGCAGAGCGCGGGCGAGCTCGCGCCGCGCTTTGAGGCCCTCGGCATTCCAGTGGACGTACTCGATCGGCCCTGGGGCGAGGATTCGCTCCGCACGCTCGCGGCCATGCGCCGCTATCTGCGCCGCCACCGCCCGGCCATTCTGCACACGCACAATCCGACGCCACATCAGTACGGCTCGCTCGCGCGACTGGCCGCCGGCGTGCCGGTGCTGGTGCACACCAAGCATGGCCGCAACCAGCTGTTGTCGACCAAGGGGCGTTTTTTTGAGAAGATCGCCGGACGGCTCACCGACGCGGTCGTACCGGTGTCCAAGGACGCCGCGGATGTCGCCCGCGAGCAGGAAGGCGTCCCGGCACGCCGGATTCATGTGATTCACAACGGGATTGATCTCAGCCAGGTCGCGTCGCGCGACGGTCATGTGAGCGGCTGGCGCGCGGTGCATGTGGCACGCCTGAGCGAAGTGAAGGATCAGATCACGCTGCTCAAGGCGGCTCGTCTGGTGCTCGACGCGAACCCGGCGTTCCATCTGGACATCGTGGGTGACGGCAGCATGCGGGCCGAGCTCGAACAGTTGATCGTGGAACTTGGCCTCGCCGAGGCCGTGACGCTGCACGGCTTTCACGACGACGTGACGGCCTTCCTGCGCCAGGCCGACGTCTTTGTGCTCTCGTCGGTGAGCGAGGGGATCGCCATCACCCTGCTGGAGGCGATGGCCGCGGCCCTCCCGGTGGTGGCCACCGACGTCGGCGGCAATCGCGAAGTCGTCACGATGGATCAGACCGGACTGCTGGTGCCGCCGGCCAATCCGATCGCGCTCGCCAAAGGGATGATCGACGTGCTCTCCAATACGGAGCTCGGTGCGCGCTTTGGCGCGGCCGGACGCGAGCGTGTCGCGCGGAGCTTTTCGCTCGACAGCATGCTGCAGGGATATGAACGGCTCTACCTGGATCTGCTGCGCCGCCGCTATGGTCAGGATGTCGCGTGAACGCGCGCGCTGACGTCGCACTGCGCCGCGGACTGATCCGTTTCTACGAAGGCGCGCTCAAGCGGCGCCCGGTGTTCCGGTACTGGCGCGAGCTCGACGCGTCGCAGTGGTGGCCCACGGAACGCATTGCGGCGCTGCAGTTCGAGCGTCTGCGGCAGTTGCTGCTCCATGCGCAGGCAAATTCGCCGTGGTACCAGGGAACGTGGCGCGTCGGCGGACTCGACGCGCGCCAGCTCAGCAAGATGGCGGATTTTACTCACTGGCCCGTGATCGATCGCGATACCATTCGGACGCACCGCATGGCGATGCGCGCGAGCGGTGGACGCACGCGCCTCATCCAGAAAGCCACCGGCGGATCGAGCGGCGTGCCGCTGCAATTCGATCTCGACAGCGACAGCAATGAACGCCGGATGGCCGCATGGCATCGGGGATACGGCTGGGCAGGCGCGGCGCCGGGAACGCGGCAGTGGTATCTCTGGGGCTCGCCGCCGTCCTCCACCGCAGACTGGAAGAAGCGCAAGGGCCGCCTCTACGATGCGCTCTATCGCCGGACCACCGTGAGCTGTTTCGATCTGAGTGAGACCACGGTGCCCAGCTTTGCCGAGTCGCTTGCGCGCACCAGGC
>DATAVM010000001.1:0-26001 GCA_036267775.1 Gemmatimonadales bacterium | reverse complement strand
GCTTGCCGTCCTTGAAGAACAGCAGCGTCGGGATCGACCGCACGTTGTACTTGATCGAGGTCGCCTGGTTCGTGTCGACGTCGAGCTTCGCGATCTTGACGCGGCCGGCATACTCCTTGGCCAGGGCGTCGAGCGTCGGTGCAATCATCTTGCACGGGCCGCACCAGGTCGCCCAGAAGTCAACGACCACGAGCCCCGGAGCACCGGTCACTTCACCCTCGAAGGTTGCATCGTTTACCGCTACCGTGTGTTCACTCATCGTGCCGCCGCTCCTCACTCTGCCATTAGGTTCACTGCCCATGACCGCCACGCCAGACGCGTCCCTCATCGACCACATCGGCATCGCCGTCACCAATATCGACGCCGCTCTCGGCTTCTATCAGCACGTACTCGGCCTGGTGCCGCGCGGCGACGAAGTCGCCGATGGCGCCCGGATCATTCATCTGGATCTGGGCCAGCCCGCCGTGGAACTGCTCGAACCGATCTCGCCCGACTCGCCGATCGCGCGGTTCATCGAGCGCCGCGGCCCCGGGATCCATCATATCTGCTACCGCGTCCCCGACCTCGACGCCGCCCTCGAGCGCTGCCGGACTCAGGGCTTCGAGCTCGTCGACCAACAGCCCCGCACCGGCGCTGGCGGCCGACGGATCGCCTTCCTGCATCCGCGGTCCACCAGCGGCGTCCTCATCGAACTCACCGAATAGCCGGCCGAGTGCCAGCAGAACACCGGCTCAGCCGCCAGTGTTCCCCGTTGGCCTGGTCGTGCAGGTCGGACCGTGGAGGTCCTTGAGCTGGTCGAGGTTGAGGTTCCGGACCAGCCAGCCGTCCTTGGCACTCTGCACCGCCGTCACCGACGTGACCACGCGGCACGAGCCGACGGACAGCTCGGTCGTGACATCCTTCTCGTGGTTCTTGGCGCCGGGCACTTCACCCATGATCCGCGCCGAGACACGCGCGAGATAGGCCTGGGTGATGACCATGCGCTTCTGGAGGTCCGCCACATGGATGTGAATCGAATTGCCCTTGTCCGTGCCAAAGAGTTCTTCCATCCGCGACAGATTGCTGTCGGACGCCGCACGGATATACTCCTTGACCGCATCCGACGCGGTGGCGGCGTTGCCACCCTGGGCCAGGAGCGGTGATGCCGACGAGAAAAGCAGGCCGGCTGCAAGGCCGATGAACGGAACCATTCGCACGGATTCCTCCTGATGGGCTGGCGGTGGACAACCTAATACACCGACGCGAAAGAATGCGACCACTGCGGCTCTATATAAATATCGACCATGTCGCCACGGTTCGGCAGGCTCGCATGACCGACGAGCCCGACCCGGCCGCCGCCGCGCGTGAGGCCCAAGCGCATGGCGCCGACGGCATCACCCTGCATCTGCGCGAAGATCGCCGGCACGTGCAGGACGCCGATGTCCGCACCATCGCCGCGGAAGTGCGCACGGTCTGCAATCTTGAGCTGGCAGCGAGTGACCCGATCGTCGACCTGGCCTGCGAGCTCAAGCCGTACCAGGTCACGATCGTGCCGGAACGCCGTGAAGAGGTGACCACCGAAGGCGGCCTCGATCTTGGCCGTCGCGATCCTCGACTCCGCGCCGCGATCCGCCGGCTCGACGAGGCAGGAATCCATGTCGCGCTCTTCATCGATCCCACCGCCGCCGCGATCGACGCCGCCAAGGATCTTGGTGTCCCGGCGATCGAACTCCATACCGGCCGATACTCTCATCGGTGGCGCAAGAATGACGCTGCGCTGAGTGAATTGCGCGAGGCCGCCGAGCATGCGGCCGCCATGGGACTCGCGGTACACGCCGGTCACGGGTTGACCTACGCCAACACGGCACCGGTGGCAGCCATCGCCGCCATCGAGGAGCTCAACATCGGCCACAGTGTGATCAGCCGCGCCATCTTCATCGGGATCGGTCCCGCGGTGCGCGAAATGAAGCGGATCGTGACCGAGGCACGCGCGTGAACAACACGGGACGCCGCGCGGAGTTCTTCGCGCTTGAGGCGGGTGAATACCTGGCCGACCTGGCGCCGCTTGCGAGCGCCCGCGATCTCCCTGACGCCGAACGGCTGGTGCGGGGGGCCCGCGCGCTTCGCGGGGCGGCGCTCATGGCGGGGCTCGGCACCTACGCCCGTGCGGCCGCCGGACTCGAAGCAATCGCCCGTCAGGTGCGCGAGCACGCCCTGGCGTGGGAACCCAATGCCCGCGAGGCCTGGCAGGACGGGCTCGCGACGCTGCGCGGTCTGCTCACGCGGGCTGCCACCTGGGAAGCCGCGGACGATCGGCAGGCCCTCATGCTCGCCGATCGCCTCGAGCGCGTCGCCGGTGGTCTGCCGGGACGAAGCACCGCCCCCGCACCGCCGGCACTGACACCGGGCGTGCGTGCGTTCATCGCGCGCGAGTCCGCGTTGATCGCGGGCTCGCTGGAACAGGCCGCCAACGCGCTGGCGCCCGTCCCGCCGCCTGCCGCACTCGCCGCGGTCCTCGACCGGATGCAATCGCTGCGGGGCCTCGGCACATCGGCCGAATTGAGTCCGTTGCCGGAATTGCTCGACGCAATGGAAGTCGCCACGCGCACCCTGCTCGCGGAAATTCCGGGGCCTCCCGACATCGCCGCGATCTTTGCCGACGCGGCCCGCGCACTCGCCGCGATGGCGCGCACCGTCGCCGACGCCGGACGCATCACACCGCCGCCCGAGCTCGACGCCGTAGCCGCTCGGCTCCTCGACAGCTACACCGCCGAACGCGACATTGTGCCGATTGCCGCACTCGCGCCGGCGGGAAGCGAGTCGATCCTGCAGCGTGGCACGCCGCCCGACGCCGCGCCGGCCGCGGATGCGGTGCCGGTGGAGCTCGTTGGCGTAGGCGACCACCTGCTCATCGTCGCGGATGCGATGGCGCGCCCCTCGTCGCCCGCAGCGCGCGATCTGCGCCTCTTTGTCCTCCATCGTACGCTCACCACCATGCCGGCACGGAGCGGTACCGGCCGCTTCCTGGCTCCGCTTGCCGCGGCGATTACCGGCGCGATCACCGGCGGCATTGCCACGCAACGCCCCGACGCGTTCATCGCAATGCTGCGCGACTGCGGCCGCTTTCTTTCCGAAGCCGCCAGCAGCGGGGATCAGGCACGACTCGCGCGCGACCGCGACCTGCTCGCCACCTCCTTCGGCATTCCCACGATCGCAGTCCAGCCGGTCGAGCCGTCGTGGCCGGCGCTCGATGCCGCACCGGTGCCGCTCGACATCGCGGCGTTCGAGCCGGAGCCCGAAGTACCGGCGGCCGTGGATATCGCCATGCTCGCACCGGCACCGGTCGCGCCAGATCTTGCAGATGTCGTGGACATCGCGAGACTCGCGCCCGACGCGGCGGATGTCGCGGACATCGTGGACATCGCCACGCTCGCGCCAGAGCCGGACGCCGCGCTCCCGACGGTTGTGACCCCTGCAGCTGATCTCGCCGTCGACGACGACATCGTATCGATCGAGAGTCTCGCGCCGACGAACGACCCGGCGACCGATGCCGATACCGTGTCGATCGAATCGCTTGCGCCGGACGTCATCGATATTCCGCTCGACGCGCCGGGCGAGCCGTCACGGCTGGAGCAGGCGTTTCATCGTCGGCAGCTGGTGGCCGCCGAGCGTGGCGCCGAGGATGCTTCGCTCGCGGCGCTCCTGCAGATCGAGATCGTTCCGGTCGAGACCCTGCTCTATCGCGGGACGGCAGCGCTTGGCCGCGCCGACGAGATTCGCACCGATATTCTGACCATGCTCTCCGAGTCCGCCGTCTCGCTGCAGGGCCTGCGCCCGCTCATTCACGAACTGCTCGACCTGGTACCGCTGGCGCGTGACGCAGCCTGAACGCGGAGCAACTCGCGTCCTGCTGCTCCTGATCGGTGTGGCCGTCACGGCCGCGCTGATCTGGTTTGTGTTCCGCAGCTACGACGTGGGCCAGGTGTGGACCACCATTCGCACCGTACGCATCGCGCCGCTCGTCGTCGCAGTGATTCTGGCCACCCTTCCCTTTCTGCTGCGCGTGCCGCGGTGGCAACTCCTGCTGCTGCGCGACGACGGCAGCCGCCTGCCCGCAACGGCGCTCTGGCACGCGATTGCTACGGGATTTGCCGCCAACAATCTCCTGCCCTACCGCGCCGGAGAACTGGTGCGCGTCGCCGCGGTCACCCGGCTTGCCGACGTTTCCTTTGCCACCGCGCTATCCAGCGTGGCCGTCGAACGCGTGCTCGACGCGCTCACCGTGGTCGGCATGCTGAGCGTGGCGCTCGTGATGGTGCCGCAGTCCGCGTCTGCGGCCAGCAGCAACGGCATCGCTGCGCACGCCAACCAGGTGGGCATTGGCTGCCTCGTCGCCCTTGGCCTCGCGGTGATCGCGTCCCGCTTTCCCGACCACGCCATCCGCACGCTGCAGCGTCTCCTGCCGCGCGGCGCGGTCAGCGATGCGATCACCGGATTTCTGAGCCGGCTTCTCGCCGGGCTCGGCGCACTCCGCGATCCGCGGCACGCGGCACCCGTCCTTGCCTGGACGCTGGTCATCTGGCTCGTGAATGCGTCGGCGTTCTACGTCGCGCTCATCGCGTTCAACATCGGCCTCTCGTTCTGGGGCGCACTGATCGTGCAGGGGATCGTTGCCATTGGCATCGTGGGCGGCCTCACGCCCGGCAACGTCGGGATCTTCGAAGCGGCAATCGTGGGCGCGCTCGCGCTCCTCGGCGTCGACGGCGAACGCGCCTTCGCGTACGCGCTGACCTATCACATCACGACGTTCATTCCCATCGCGATCCTGGGCGGCTGGTCTGCCGTGCGCACCGGAATCGGCTTGCGCGTCAAGCCGCCGGTCGCGGCATGACCGACCTCATTGACGCCACGTGTCGCGCCAAGGTCAATCTCTTCCTGCGCGTACTCGCGCGAGAAGCGGATGGTTATCACGGCATCGAGACACTCTTCTGCCGGATCGCCCTCGCCGACACCCTGCGCGTCGAACGGACTGCGAGCGGGATCGCGCTGGAGGTGACGGGCGCTGACGTCGGGCCGGTCGAGCAGAATCTCGCATGGCGCGCCGCCGACGCGGTGCTCGCCGCCACCGGCCGACGCTTTGGCGTGGCCATGCAGCTGACCAAACGCATTCCCGCCGGCAGCGGACTGGGCGGCGGCTCAAGCGACGCGGCGCAGGCGCTGCTCGCGGTCAATTCGCTTGCCAACGGTGCCGTGCCACGGGCCGAACTGCTGCACATGGCGGCACGCCTCGGCGCCGACATTCCTTTTTTTGTGAGCGACGCGCCGCTGGCCATCGCATGGGGCCACGGCCAGCGCCTGCTCCGGCTTCCGGCACTGCCCGATCGACCGATGCTCGTGATTGCGCCGGACGTGCGCGTTGCGACGGTGGAGGCATATCAATGGGTGGACGAAGTGCGACAGGGCGCGGGATCACGCGGCAGTGTGACGCTGGACCCGGGCGTGCTCGCGTCGTGGAGTGACGTCGCTCGCATGGCCGGCAACGACTTCGAGTCGCCGATCTTTGGGCGGCATCCGCCAGTGCGGGCCGCCTTCGAGGCGCTGACGGGGACACATCCGCTGCTCTGCCGCATGACCGGCTCGGGCTCGGCCCTCTTTGCCGTCTATCGCAACGAGCGCGATCGCGACGACGCGGCACTCCGGCTCGGCGGCAAGCACGGCACCGTGATTTCAACCACCAGCGGCGGCGCGTAGCCGGCTCGCCGCGCAGGCCGTCCAAGACTGGCGGCCGGGCGTCCCCCACGCGCATCTTGCACCAGCACTGCCCGTTCGTCTAATGGCAAGACAGCGGCCTTTGGAGCCGTTTATCGTGGTTCGAATCCACGACGGGCAATCCTGCCAGATCCGGTCTCTTGGCGTCCGGAGGTTCCATGAACCGCAGCGCGACGGCGCGATGGCTGATTGCCGCAATGATCGCGGGTGTGGTGATCTGGCGGATGATGACCACCTACGACAATCGTCACGGATCACCGTACGTCGCACATGGGCCGCTCCAGCCGGTTCCCACCGCGACGCTGGGCCGCATATCGGACGCCGCCGCCAATGCGCTGGCGGATTCCGTCACGATCACCGTGGCGCGCAGCGAGCGCAACGCAACCGCCCTGTTCAATGCCGACATCGTGCTCATCAATCGCAGCGCCACGTCGCTGCGTGATCTGACGCTGCGTTGCGACGCGCTCGATGCGAGCGGCGCATTGATCGAACACGCGACGATCGCACTGCCGTGGATCGCGGAGGACCATCACCAGTCGCGCACCACCAACATCACCATTCCGTTTGTGCATGCCGACGTGGCCCAGGCACGCTGCAGCGTGCTGCACTACACCATCGCCCACTGAATTCAGCGGGCGAGGAGCGCGGTGAGTCGCGGCAGAAAGCGCGCGGCACAAGCCTCGATGGTGAGGTCGGGCAGCGGTAGCACCGTCGACGCGGAGTCGCGCGGACCTGCGTTGATCGCGGCGTCGATCGCCGCGGCCAGCGCGTCGTCGTTGTCCAGCGGGAACAGACGCGCCTGCGCCGCCACGAACTCGCGATGCGGCGGAATGTCCGATGCCACCACCGGCACTCCCACGGCAATGCCTTCCATCGGCGTGAGCCCGAACCCCTCGAAGCGGCTCGGACAGACCACCACGCTCGCCGCGCGATACGCCGTCACCATCGCGTCGTCGCCCAGCCGCTCCTCCTCCAGTCGCAGCTCAACTGCCAACTCCAGCGCGAGCTTCCTCAGGTCTCCGGCCTCCGGCCCAGCCCCGATCAGGTGCACCAAGGGCCGGACCGGCAACCGGGCCGCCGCTCGAATCACGGCCGCGTGGTTCTTGTATCGGACGAGGCGCGACACCGAGAGCACAACGGCACGCCCGCCGCTCGGGGCCAGCCCCGGCGTGAACCGGTCGCTGTCATAGCAGAACGGCAGTTGCTCGCCCGCCACCCCATAGCGCGTCTCGACCGCGGCCCGGGCATCGGCAGATGGGGTCCACACCGCCGCCGCGCGCTGGGCGATCAGGCGATTCCGGCTATGAAAGCCTGGTCGGCCGCGATAGCCCCCAATGAGGCGCGGCAATTTGAGCACCTGCCCTCGAAAGGCCGCCACATGGTCTGGTCGGCCCTGGCCGACCTCCCAAGGCGGCAGGTCCCAGCAATAGACGGCCAGGGGGCAGCCAGATTGATAGGCAAAGGCAAACGCCGCTCGAAAGACCGTGCTGTCGGCGGCCACCGCCAGCCGCGCGGGGCCTGAGCCTTCCAGGGCGATCTCGAGCCCGGCGCGGCGCAAGGCCGGAACTGGCAGAGTGCAGAACCGGTTCGGGGCAAACCACCGGACATCGTCCATGCCGGGAAGCTATCCCCACCTCGTTCCGTTGACCCTGTCAGGCCTTTGTAAGTATCTTGCCGGGCTAGTTATGGCTGAACTGCCCGTCACCTCGAAGCCCATGCTGCTCCTGAGCGGGACGGCCAATCGGCCCCTCGCCATGGAGATCGCTGAACAGCTCGACACCGAGCTCTGCCGGCTCGCGGTCAGGCGTTTCGCCGACGGCGAGATTTTTGTGCGGATTGACGAGAATGTGCGCGGACGCGATGTCTACGTCATCAACTCGACCAACCCGCCGGCGGAAAACCTGCTCGAGCTGCTCCTGTTGATGGACGCGGCCCGGCGGGCGAGTGCGGCCCGGATCACCGCGGTGATCCCGTACTTTGGCTACGCCCGGCAGGACCGGAAGGACCAGGGCCGCGTGGCCATCTCCGCCAAGCTCGTGGCCAACATGGTCTCGGCCGCCGGCGCGGATCGCGTGCTGGCGATGGATTTTCACCAGCACCAGTTGCAGGGGTTCTTTGACCTGCCGGTGGATCACCTGTACGCCGCGCCGGCGTTCGTGAGCCACTACAAGCAGAAGAACCTCAAGGATGTGGCGGTGGTGGCGGCCGACGTGGGGTCGGCCAAGATGGCTCGCGGCTTTGCCAAGCGGCTCAACGGGTCGCTCGCCATCATCGACAAGCGCCGTTCGACCGCCAACGTGGTCGACTCGGTCAATGTGATCGGCGATGTCGAGGGGAAGGATTGCATCATCCCCGACGACATGATCGATACCGGCGGGACGATGACCGAAGCCGTCCATGCGCTCAAGGCGCTGGGCGCCAAGGACATCTATATCTGCGCCACGCACGCGCTGCTCTCGGGACCGGCAGTCGAGCGGCTGTCGTCGGCGCCGGTCAAGGAAGTCGCGGTAACGAACACGATCGACCTGCCTCCCGAGCGGCACTTTCCGTCGCTGCAGGTGCTGTCGATCGCAGGATTGCTGGCCAAGGCCATCGGACGGACGCACAGCGATCAATCGGTGAGCGCACTGTTCGACTAATTCCAGGACGGAGTCTGACATGCAGCATCTCAATCTGGCGGCAGAATCGCGGACGAATACCGGCAAGGGGCCGGCGCGCGCGCTGCGCCGTGCCGGCAAGATCCCGGCGGTTCTCTATGGGCATAGCATCGCCGCGCGTTCGCTCGCGGTCGATCATCAGGTCTTTGCCAAGGTCCTCGACCTGATCGGCGGCGAAGCGGCGCTCCTCGATGTCAGCATCGACGGCGAAGCGCCGATCAAGGCGCTGGTGCGCGAAGTGCAGCGCAATCCCGTCCGTCGCAGCGACGTGATCCATCTCGATCTCTACGCCATCGTCGAGAACGAACCGATCACCGTCGAAGTCCCGGTCCACATCATCGGCACCGCCGAAGGCGTGCGCAATCAGGGCGGCGTACTCGACCACCATCTCCACCGCATCACGCTTCGCGTGCTGCCGGCCGACATTCCGGACCATATCGAAGTGGATGTGACCAACCTCACGGTGGGACACGCCATCCACATCAGCGACATCGTGGTCCCCAAGGGCGAGATCATGAACGACGGCACCGTGTCCGTGGTGTCGGTCGTGGTCAGCCGCGCCGAGGTGTCTGCGGAGCCCGTGGCAACTGGTGCCACCGAGCCCGAGGTCATCAAGAAGGGCAAGCCCGAGGACGCCGAGGCCGAAGGCGAAGCGGGCGCCAAGGCCGGTGGCAAGGCCGAGGCGAAGTCCACCGGCAAGTAAGTGCCGAAGGCGATCGTCGGGCTCGGCAACCCCGGTCCCGAATACGAGCGCACCCGGCACAACGCCGGTTTCATGGCGGTGGATTTTCTGGCGGCGCGGTGGGGACTCGGATCGTTCCGCCGCGCCGACCACGCAGTGGCGGCATCGGGAACAGTGGCCGGAACGGCGGTGCGGCTGATCAAGCCGACCACGTTCATGAACGCGAGCGGTGACGCACTGGCCGTGCTGCGATCACCCAGCTGGGATCCCGCCGCGGATTTGCTGATCGTCGTGGATGACACCGCCCTGCCGCTCGCACAGTTGCGACTGCGCGGCGCGGGCTCGGCCGGAGGACACAACGGCCTCAAGAGCGTTGAGGCCGCGTTGCGGCGGCAGGACTATGCCCGGCTCCGCATTGGCGTGGGGGGCAAGCCGCCCGAATACGACGACCTCGCCGACTGGGTGCTGGGCCGCATGACCTCGGACGAACGCGCCGCGATCGATGCACAGATGGACACGATCGCCGACGCGGCCGAGTGCTGGCTGACCGAAGGAATCGAGCGGGCCATGAGCCGCTTCAACCGCTGAGGAGCTGTCAGTGCATCTGGAGCAATACGCCCACCTCGCCCCGGAACTCGGCGGCTGCGGTCTCCTGCTGGCGATGGCGGTCTACTTCTATCTCAAGCGCCAACCGGTGGGCACCCCCCGGATGCGCGAGATCTCGGGGATGATCGAAACCGGCGCAATGGCCTTCCTGCGCCGCGAATACTTTGTCCTCCTGCCCGTCGTGATCGTCGTCACCATCGCGCTCTTCTTCCTGCGCAACATGGAAGTGGCCGGCGCCTTTGTCTTTGGCGGCATCTGCTCGGTACTCGCCGGATTCATCGGGATGAAGTCCGCCACCAAGTGCAACGTCCGCACCACCGAAGCCGCGCGCAGCAGCGGCATGGCGCGGGCGCTGGAGATCGCCTTCGACGGCGGCGCAGTGATGGGCCTCGCCGTCGCTTCGCTTGGCCTCCTCGGCCTGGGCGTCATTCTCAATCTCACGCTCGATCTCAACAGCACGCTGCAGGTCACGCCGGCACAGTTTGCCGACTTCGCCGAGATCATGAGCGGCTTTGCCATGGGCGCCTCGTCGATCGCGCTCTTTGCGCGCGTCGGCGGCGGCATCTACACCAAGGCCGCCGATGTCGGCGCCGATCTTGTCGGCAAGGTCGAAGTCGGCATTCCCGAAGACGACCCGCGCAATCCCGCCGTCGTGGCCGACAACGTCGGCGACAACGTCGGCGATGTGGCCGGCATGGGCGCCGACATCTACGAGAGCTATGTCGACGCGGTCGTTGCAGCGGTCGCCATCGCGGCCACCAGCACGTCGATTGCGACCGAAGCCCGCATCCATGCGATCGCGTTGCCGCTCGGCCTCGCGGCGGCCGGCCTGATCGCATCGACCCTTGGCATTTTCTCGATGCGCCTCTTCAAGAGTTCGCATCCGGCCACCGCGCTCCGCGCGGTCCAGATTCTCGGTGCTGTGCTCTTTCTCGTGGCGGCCTGGTTCCTCGTCGGCCAATTGCCCATGCGGCTCGACGGCATCACCGCGACCGGGCCGTTCATTGCGATTGCCGTGGGCACGCTGGCTGGTGTGGCCATCGGTCTGGTGACGGAGCACTACACGTCGGCCGGCCCGGTGCGTGAAATCGCCGAGGCGTCGCTCACCGGACCAGCGACGAATCTGATCAGCGGCCTCGCCGTGGGTCTCCGCTCGACTGCCGCGCCGCTGTTCATCATCTGCATTGCGATCTGGGTTGCCAACCACTTCTCCGGCCTCTACGGCATCGGGCTGGCAGCGGTCGGCATGCTCGGCACCGTCGGCATCATCATGACGGTCGACGCGTATGGTCCGATTGCCGACAACGCCGGCGGCATTTCCGAGATGAGCCATCTCGGCCCCGACGTGCGCAAGATCACCGACACCCTGGATTCGCTCGGCAACACCACCGCCGCGATCGGCAAGGGCTTCGCCATCGGCTCCGCCGTGCTCACGGCACTCGCACTCTTCTCGGCCTATGCATCGGCCGTCTCGGCGATCACCGGCAAGCCGCTCACGCTCGATCTCACCAATCACATGGTCGTGATCGGCCTCTTCATCGGCGGCGTGACACCATTTCTCTTTGGCGCGATGACCATGACGGCCGTGGGCCGCGCGGCGCAGGGTGTCGTGAACGAAGTGCGCCGCCAGTTCCGCGAGATCCCGGGCCTGATGGAAGGCACGGCGCAGGCGGACTCCGCCCGCGTCGTCGACATCACCACCCGCTCCGCCTTGCGTGAGATGGTGGCTCCAGGTGTGCTGGCGGTATCGATGCCGGTGCTCGTCGGTGCGCTCCTTGGCGTGCAGGCGCTCGGCGGTCTTCTGGCCGGCACCACGTTGAGCGGCGCGCTCCTGGGCCTCATGATGGCCAACGCGGGTGGCGCGTGGGACAACGCCAAGAAGTACATCGAAGCCGGCGCACACGGCGGCAAGGGCAGTGCGCCGCACAAGGCCGCCGTGGTCGGCGACACGGTCGGCGATCCGTTCAAGGACACGTCGGGCCCGGGCATCAACATCCTGATCAAGGTGACCGCGGTGGTGGCGCTGGTATTCGCCCCGTGGTTCGCCAAGCTCTGGAGTTAGCGCCCGCGCGCTCCTGATGCTCGCCCTGGGTATTGTCGGTCTTCCCAATGTCGGCAAGTCGACGCTGTTCAATGCGCTGACCTCCGCCAAGGCGCTCGTCGCGAATTATCCGTTCGCGACGATCGAGCCCAACACCGGTGTCGTGGAAGTTCCCGACGCCCGGCTCGCGGCCATCGCCGAGTTTGTGCACCCCGAGCGCGTCGTTCCGGCGACCGTGCAATTCGTCGACATCGCCGGCCTCGTCAAAGGCGCGTCGCAGGGTGAAGGCCTCGGCAATCAATTTCTCGGCACCATTCGCAATGTCGATGCAATTGTGCAGGTGGTCCGGTGCTTTGAAGACGACGACATCCAGCACGTCATGGGCAGCGTCGATCCCGCACGCGATCGCAACGTCATCAATACCGAGTTGATCCTCGCCGACCTGGGGGCCGTGGAAAAGCGGCTCGACAAGGCGCAACGCAACGCCAAGTCGGGCGATCCGCAGGCCAGGATGGAGAAGAGCCTCCTCGAGCGTCTCGCATCCGCATTGAGCGACGGCCGTCTGGCCCGGACCGTGGTGCCCACCGACGAAGAGCGTCCCACCTTCAAGAGCTTCGATCTTCTTACGGCAAAGCCCACACTCTACGCCGCCAACGTGCACGAGGACGATCTTTCCACCGGCAACGCGCTGGTGGAACGCCTGCGCTCCGTGGTTGCGGAAGACGGCGAAAGCGCCGACATCGTGATCTTTTCGGCCAAGGTGGAAGCCGAGCTCGCCGAACTGCCGGTGGAAGATCGCGCCGGTTTTCTCGACGCGCTCGGTGTCACAGAGTCGGGACTCGATCGCCTGGCGCGCGCCGCCTATCATGTGCTCGGGCTGCAGAGCTACTTCACCGCCGGCGAGAAGGAAGTGCGCGCCTGGACGGTCCGCGTGGGTGCCAAGGGGCCGGAAGCCGCCGGCGTGATTCACAGCGACTTTGAAAAGGGCTTCATTCGCGCCGAAACGGTGAGTTATGCCGACTTTGTGCGCGTTGGCGGCTGGAAGACCGCCCGCGAGCAGGGCCTCTCCCGTGCCGAAGGCCGCGAATATGTCGTGCAGGATGGCGACGTAATGCTGTTCCGCTTTAGCAACTGACGCGGTCCCGCGTCATCGCTCCAGGAATGGAAGTTCGTTAGACTCGGTCAGGCTTCCGCTGGAGTTCCTCACATGCGCATTCTCCGCTTTTCCCTGCTCCTCCTCGGTGCCGTGCCAACGGTCCTGCCGGCACAGACTCGCGACTACCACAACGACAGCCTCGTCATTGCGCGCGTCGAAGGCGGCGACGTCGGCGCACGGCAACAGCTCGCGCCGATCGCCCGCGATCTTGCGCAGGTGGTTGCAGGCAAGCATGCCGACGCCCCCATTGACCGCCTGGCGGCGCGCGCCGCGCTTGCCATGGCCGGGCACGTCTCGTCGCTCGATTCCGCCGAAACACCTGCCGAGCGCGAATGGCGGGCGCCCGCGGTCCGAGCGTTGCGCGCCGCTCTTGCCGCCGACAGCGGCGACGTGTGGAGCGCGGGATATCTCGAAGCGATCGCGCCGTACCCGTTCATCTGGGATGACCCGGACATCGAGCTCCGCGAGATGCGGGCACTTGCCACGCGCCATCCCGATCTCCCGCGCGATCTTGCGCTCACTCGCATTCGCCTCGAAGTCGAACGCGGATCGCTCGACTCCGCCGATGCCGCTCTTCGCCGTCTCTCGCCCGACGCGGCCAGCCCGGCGATTCGCGGCCACGTCGCGGCCGAAGTGGCCTTTGCCCGCGGTGCCGATTCCGCCGGACGCGCGGCGTATTTTGGCGGTGTGGCCCGGATTGCGAGTGATGTCGACGCGGCCTGGTACACGCGCGATCTGCTCTGGATTGCGCAGGATTCCGAGCTCGAACAGTGGCACGGCCTCGAGACCGCACAGCGCGCGGCGTGGTTGAGCGCCTTCTGGATGCGCCGCGACGTGGCCGACGCACGCATGCCCGGCACCCGCGTGGCCGAACAGTTCCGCCGCTGGCGCCAGGCGTTGCGCGACTATCGCTGGGAAGCAGACGGTTCGACCGCGGAAGGTGCTCCCATCGGTGAGTTGCAGCAGAGCATGATCGCGCCCGGTGACGACTTTCCCATGGATGAATCGTCGTATCTGGCATACGCAGGCAAGATCGGGCCAGCCAGCCGGATCCTCGACGATCGCGGCCGGATGGTGCTCCGTCATGGCGATCCCGCACTGCACTCCAAATTGCCGGACGGCCAGAGCGTCGACATGGAGACGCTGGCGTGGCTCACGCCGGATGGACCACTGCTGGTGGGCTTTTCACGGCCGCAGAATTGTGTGACCCGCACCACCTGCATCTCTCTCACGCGCTACGGCATGATCGCGCGTGACCGGCCCATGGGCGATCTGATGTCGTTGTGCAATATGGACGGGGAACTCTGTGCGCTCGCCGGACTCGCGGCCATTCCCAATCGCGGTGGCGGGCGGGGTGCCGCCAGCAATCGGGCGCGCCTGGTGCAGCAGAACTACACCCGCATGCATCAGATCGCCGAGACCACCGACGGCAACGCGGAAACGTATCGCGACAGCCTGGGCGCAATCGTCGAAGGCTACGGCATTCCCCGCGGCGGTGTGCTGATCGTCTTCGCTATTCCCGCGCGGCGACTGGTGCCGAGTGGAAGCGTGCGTGACACGCTGCATCTCTACACTACGCGCATGCGCGTACTGGTGGCCGACCCCGCGCGTGGCATGATCGTCGGCGCGGTCGACACCGTGCGCACGTTCCACGTCTCGCATCCGCTCAGCGGCGACGACTTCATCACCGCCTATCTGGCCGTGCCGGCGCCCACGGGCGACTGGCAGGTCTCGGTCGTGGTGTCGGACACGCTGCACCGCAACGGCACCGGTGAGCGGATCGCGTCGCTGCCTGTCGTCCCCTTCGACGGCCACACCCTGCGGCTGGGTGACCCGATTCTTGGGCGTGAAGGAAGTGGGCTTACCTGGAATCATGGCGGCGAGAGCATTCCACTCAATGCCACCAATGCCTGGCGCAAGGACGAACCCGCCATTCTGACCTATGCCATTGACGGATTGACGCCCGGGCACGAGTATCAGACGCGGATCGAACTATGGGATGCGGCCGGCCAGCCCAGGACGCCGCGCAATGTGACCAGCTTCACGGAACAGGCCACCGCGATTTCGCAGACGCTACAGCGCAGCCTGTCGCTGCGGGAGCTGGGCCCCGGCAACTACCGGCTGGTGGTCCATGTGAAGGATGTCAGCACCGGCACCGAAGTGTCCCGTGAGCGGCGGCTCGCCGTCCGGAAATAGCATCGGGGGTTCGTTGCGTCGATCGTGGCTCGCGCTCTTCGCGTTCGTCCCTTCTCTCGCCCTGGCGCAATCACCGGGCGATCGCGCTGCGCTCGGCGCGTGGGACGATTCGCTGCGGGCCGCCATGACGGTCGCGGAGCTTGCGGTGCTGGAGCACCACCACGGCGGCGCCAGCGTCGACGGCCTGCGCCAGATGGCGCTGACGCTCCGGCGGGGAGAACTCAGCGGAAGCCGCGGCGATCTCGAACTGATATTGACCGACGCCGCGTGGATCACCAAGACCCGTCACGACTGGGCGTGGCCCTACTATCTGGCCGCGCGCGCGTCGGCCGCAATGCAGATCCACGAATTCGTTCCGCACGATGTCGAGGCCGGCGAAGACACCGTGATTGCCTTCGCCGACAATACCTGGCGCGATCTCCGCACGGCACTGCAGTATCAGCCGGATTTCCCGCAAGCAGAGCGGTTCCTCACGCCGCTGCTTGTGGCCGGCGGCGATCGCGTGCTGCGCGACGATGAGCGCGCCGCGCTGCAACCGCTGGTCGAGCGCCCTGCGCCCAATCCCGACGCGCTGCTGGTGTGGGGACGGTACCTGCGGACGTATCATGCGTACGACTCCGCACTCGTTGTCTTCAATCGCGCGCTCGCGCTGGGCGGCGACTCATCGCGTCTCGATCTCGAGCGCGCCCGCACGTTGCGAGCGCTGCACGACTCCGTCCACGCGACCGCCGCGTACTGGCGTGGACTGGCGCACCTGACGCCCGTTGGCCGCGTGTTGTACCACGACGACCTCTCGTGGATCATCGCGCCCGACTCGCTCGCCGCGTTTGACCGGCTCGCGGCCGGCAATGTGATGCCATGGATGCAGCGCTTCTGGAACCAGCGCGATGCCGCCGCCGTCCTCGATCCGGGAGCACGCCTCAACGAACACCTGCGCCGGTGGGTCGTCGCGTTCGGCCGCTATCGCGTACTCTCGCCATGGCGACGAGTCATGCACCACCAGATTGACGTCTTCTATGAAAACGAAGACTGCATGCACATGGAGAAGGGCCTCTACGAACTGCTGTGGCGGATCCCGCCGTCCGATGACGGCGATCTGCGCCGCCGAGAGTGGCTCCTCGATCATCGCGGCATTCTCTATTTGCGCCACGGCGAGCCGCTCAAGCGATTTGGCGGGATGTCCATCGTCCCCGACCCGGAGGACTTCCTCCTTGGGCCACACGCCGATTCCGCCGATCATACCGGCGTCTGGTCCGACTGGCAGAAGGGCGGCGGCCAGCGACTCGGCGGCAATCTGGCGTCGGCTTCACCGGCGGACGTTGGCCTGCAGGAACATCCGACACACCTCGAATCGTGGCTCTATCTCGTCGACGACCAGTACCGCATGGTGACCTTCCGCGACAGCCGCGCGCTCGGCAACTATGCCGCGACCACCATGACCAGCTACGTCCCCTATTCTGCCAACTATCTGCTGGCCCTGTCCGGCACGCTGCCCGAATATCACACTGCTGGCGAGCGCATTGTGAAAGAAGGACCGATTCCCAGGCGCGACGTGCTCGGACCCTCGTGCTGGGATGAGGTGCGTGCGGCCGCGCAACGGAGCCGGCGCGACGCGACCGCGACTGTCACCACCGACACCGATTCCCCACCGATCGTGCTGCCCTGGCAGTCGACCATCCAGATGTTTGCGCTCGGCGGCGGTGACGAGCGCAACGGTGAAGCGTTCATCACGTACGCCGTTGGCAGTCCGGCCATGAAGTCGCAATTGGCCACCGACGGCAGCACGATCTATCCCGTCCACTTCCGCGTTGTGGCCTGGGAAAAACACACGGGCCAGACGATCACCGTGGATACGTTGCGCGGTTTTGTGATTCCGCATCTTCTCGGCGTGGATCAGCAACTGATCTCGTGGCTCGAAATACCGCTTCCGCCGGGCGATTGGCAGATCGCGACGCGCGTCAAGCAGGAGAACGATTCCAGCGGCGCCTACGCGATCCGCGACGATGTCCATATCGATGCCGGACCGGCAGTCGCCGTGAGCGATGTGGTCCTTGGCCGCACCGGCGCTGCCCCGTGGACCGCCACCGATGGCGGCATTTTTCCGGTTAACACCACCCACCGCTGGCCGGTGGGCGGTTCGGCGGAGCTGTACTACGAGGTGCACGGCGTTCCGACGAGTGCGCCGTACCGCGCCACGATCGAAGTGCGGCCGGTCGATACGCATATCAAGCAGACCATTCGCATCACGACGGACGAGCAGTCACTGGGGGCGGTGACGCACATGCGCCGCACGCTCGGACTGCAAGGCCTCGCGCCCGGCAATTATCAACTCACCATCACCATCGACGCGGCCGGCCAGCACGCCAGCCGCACCGAGCCGTTGATCGTCGACCTGCCGCCGCACTGACCGGCCGCTATCTTTTCCAGTCGCCATCTTCCAACCGGGACCCCGCACTGTCTACTCGCGCAGCTGCATTCGTCGTCGTGCTCGTTGCCATAGCCGCGCGCGCGGCCACCGCCCAGGATCCGGTGCAGGGCCGCCGGCCGCCGATTGCCGCCACCCCGACCAGCGCCAAGGCACCGCCTGAAGGCCTGACCGCCGCTCCTGGTGACGATTCCGTGTTGCACATGGGCGCCCACGTCCGCGTCCGGAGTGCCACCATTACCGGGGCGGACACCGTGCCTGGGGTGGTCGTCCGGCCCTCCACGCCGGCGGGGTGCCTGGCAGTGCTTCTCGACGCGCCAGATGCCGCCGGAGTGCACCACCTCGTCTACCCTGAACTGGCCAGCGCACTCCTGGTGGACTGGCGCACCAACCTCGGGGTCTACAGCCAGGGCATTTCTGCCCCCCAAGCCTCGGACTGGCACGAGGTTACGGCGGCCGAGCGAGCAAGGTCGAACCCGTCCTGCCACCACGGCCGTCCCTGACACCCACTGGTTGGGGCGGTCCGGCTCCGCTATGTTGCCGCGCGCTTCACATCCATCCTCTCCGGTTGCCGCACCAGCACCGGGGCGTCTCCAGTCCGAAGGAAGGTGCCGATGACCCGTCAGTATGAGGCTGTGTACATCTTCGATTCCGCGCTCGAAGAAGCGGCCGTCAATGAGAAACTCGAACGCTTCCACGCCCTGCTGCCACAGGCAGAAGGCACCGCCATCGCCGTCGACGTCTGGGGCAAGCGCACGCTCGCCTACCCGGTGTCGGGGCGCGAGACCGGCTACTACGTCCTGACCAAGTTTGCGGCGTCGCCCGAAATGCTGCCCGAGTTCGAGCGCGCGCTCAAGCTCGACGAAGGGCTGCTTCGCCACCTGGTCGTGCTCGATGAAGGCGCCAAGATGGCCCCGGCGCCCAGCAGTAAAGACGGCGAGGAGGAGGAATAATGGCCCGCCCACAGAAGAGCTGCGCGATCTGCGAGAGCGGTGTTCGCGTGGTCGATTTCAAGGATCAGCGCCTGCTGGCGCGCTTTCTCACCGAGCGCGGCAAGATCCTGCCGAGCCGCCTGTCCGGCACCTGCTCGCGCCATCAGCGCCAGTTGAGCACCGCGATCAAGCGTGCCCGTGAAGTGGCGCTGCTCCCCTACATCAAGGGATTCGCCGGCTGAACTCCCCATTGGCGGCGCCCGCCCCAACCGGGCGCCGTGCTCCGTGGGTACCGTTGCTGCTGGTTGCGGGATTCTTCCTCACCGGCCAGCTGGTCCTTTTCCTGGGACCACTGGCCGGTCTGCTGCTCATGACGCCGCCGCGCACGCGGCGCGAGTGGCTCTGGGCCGCGATCATGCTCGCCGGATTCGCGGCCTCGCTCGCCGGACCGCAATCGATCGACATGCAGATCATACGCGTGACGGCGATCTCGTTCGCCGTAGGCGTGATGATCGTCACCCACCTGCGCATCGCTTCGCTCTTCAATCGAGCTGCGATTGCCGCCACGGCCGCCACCATCGGCACGATCGCCTGGTTCACCAGCATGGGGCTCCACTACACGGCGCTCCGCGACGAGCTCCTCACCAGCGGCTGGGACGCCTACCGCACCCTGTTCACCGACCTGCCGGCGACACTGCCGCCCGCCGACAGCGCCCTGGCCAGCACGGCCTCCGCCGCCGCAACGTTCTCGGCGCAATTGGCGCAGTGGCTGCGATTGGTCGTCGAGTTCTACCCCGGGCTCCTGATAGTGAGCGGGCTCGTCGGCGCCTGGCTCGCGTGGATCTGGTACGTCCGCATCGTCCGGACCTCGTTGGTCCCGCCGCCGCGACCATTCCGGGAGTTCACGTTCAACGACCACCTGATCTGGGCGCCGTTGGCTGCGGGCGCGCTGGCGCTCTTTGTGCACGGCCCACTGGCGGACCTCGCAACCGGGAATGCCCTCTTCGTCTTTGGCATCGTGTACAGCGCGCGCGGTCTGGCCGTCACCTTGACCGCCGTTCACGCCGCTCCGGCGGGCTTCAAGGCCGTCCTGTTGGTCATCAGCGTGTTCATGTTACCATTGTTCCTCGTGGTGGGTGTGGCCGATACCTGGGTCGATTTCCGGCGGCGCATGGCGCCGCCCAACGGAGTGTCTTCATGATCGATTTGATTCTGCGCGAAGATGTGACCTCGCTGGGCAAGGCCGGCCAGATGGTGCGCGTCAAGCCCGGATATGCCCGCAACTTCCTGCTGCCGCGGGGACTGGCCTTCGAGGCCACCGATGGGAACAAGAAGCGCATCGCAGCGGAGAGCAAGGCTCGCACGGCCAAGGCCAGCAGCGAGCGTGCCGAGGCTGACGCCCTTGCCGCCCGCATCGGTGCGATCTCGTTGTCCTTCAAGGCCAAGGCCGGCGAGGATGGCAAGCTCTTCGGGTCGATCACGGCAAGCGACATCGCCGAACAGCTTGCGGCCGAAGGCGTCACGATCGACCGGCGCAAGATCGAGCTCGAGCACCCGCTCAAGCAGCTGGGCTTTCACTCCGTACCAGTGCGGCTGCACCACGACGTCCACGCCGAGCTCAAGGTCAACGTCGCTGCGCAGGGCTGAGCGCCGGACCGCCCCGCCGGGCCGCCTCGCAAAGCATTACCGGTCTCGGACACGACCCGCCACACCGGGCACGGGAGTGCGCTGTATCTTCCCTCGGAAGGGCCACCGGGGTGGCTGAAACCCGTGCACCCCGGCTTCCCCGCGCTGTACGGACCGCGGTGAATGCCATCGAAGACCGCAAAGGTATGCGGATCATGGTGTTGGATCTGCGAGGCCTTAATGACGCGACCGACTTTTTCGTCATCGCTTCGGGTACCTCCGACGCCCATGTACGCGGTCTGGCCGATGGCGTTATCCAGGCCATGACCAAGGCTGGCAACGCCGCCCATCACGTCGAAGGCCTGCCCGCTGGCCGCTGGGTCCTGTTGGACTTTGTCGATATCGTAGTCCATTTGTTTCATCCGGAGACACGGGCGTTCTACCGGCTCGAGCGCCTGTGGCAGGATGCCCCGGTGCTGATCTCCGACCCGTGAACGTTCTTGCTCGACGAAAGGTCCCGACGATGCGCCGCCTTGCGTGGCTCCTCCTCGTTGCATCGGTCGCCGCTCCCGCCGCACTGCACGCTCAGTACTTTGGCGGGAACCGCGTCCAATATTCGCATTTCGATTTCAAGATCCTCGAGACCGAACACTTCGATCTCTACTACTACGAGTCCGAGCACGAGGCCGCGGTCGATGTTGCCCGCATGGCCGAGCGCTCATACGCGCGGCTCTCCAAGGTCCTGCGCCACACGTTCCGTGAGCGCAAGCCGATCATCCTGTACGCCTCCGAATCGGACTTTCAGCAGACCAACACCTCGCCGGACGAGGTGAGCGAAGGCACCGGCGGCTTCACCGACTTCCTCAAGCACCGCATCGTCATTCCCGTGACCGGCTCGTACGCCGACGTCGCGCACGTGCTGCAGCACGAAATGACGCACCAGTTCCAGTATGACATCTGGTCCGGTGGCCGCGCGGGCGCCGGCATTCAGACGATCATCGCGGTCAATCCGCCACTGTGGTTTGTCGAAGGCATGGCGGAGTATCTCTCGATCGGCGGCGTCGATCCCAACACGGCGATGTGGCTGCGCGATGCGGCCGCCGAGGGCAAGGTCCCGACGATTCATCAGCTGGAGACCGATCCGCGGATCTTCCCGTATCGCTTTGGCCAGGCCATCCTCACCTACATCGGCCAGCGCTGGGGCGACGAAGTGCTCGGCGCCATTCTCAACGCCTCGCGCAGCGGTGGCCTCGAAGCGGCCTTCCGACGCAACATCGGCCTCGACTTCAATCAGCTGAGCGATCAGTGGCGTGACGCGGTGCAGCGCGAGTATCTCCCCGAGCTCAACAGCAAGGACCGCGCATCCGAGATTTCGGCCGAGGTGCTGACCAAGGCCAAGAGCGAAGGCACGCTGCACCTGGCGCCCGCGCTGTCGCCCGACGGCACCCAGGTCGCGTACTTCTCGGAGAAGAACTTCTACTTCATTGATCTCTGGCTGGCCAACGTGTCGGATGGCAAGGCCATCCGGCGTCTCTTCAAATCCACCTGGAGCTCCAACTACGAAACGTTCCGCTTCATCAATTCGTCGGCGGCGTGGTCGCCTGACGGCAAGTATCTCGCGTTCGGCGGCAAGCGGGGCGCCACCGACGACATCATCGTGCTCGATGTCGCGAACAACAAGGAAGTCAACGCCATTCACCTCAACCTGAATGGTGTCACCACGCCATCGTGGAGCCCCGACGGCCAGAAGCTGGTCTTCACCGGCTACGACGGTGGTATGTCGGATCTCTTCGTGGTGGATCGCGACGGCAAGAATCTCAAGCGCCTCACCAACGACAAGTATGCCGATCTGAATCCCGTCTGGTCACCCGACGGACAGACCATCGCGTTCACCACCGATCGCGGCCCGGAAACTGACTTCTCGATTCTCAAGGTCGGCAACTACCGCATCGCGCTCTATCATCTCGACAGCGGGCGGATCGATCTGCTGCAGGGGATGGATGTCGGCAAGAACTCGGACCCGCAGTGGTCGCCCGATGGTCACGAACTGGCGTATGTGTCCGATCGCACGGGCGTGAGCAACATCTACCTCTACGACCTTGCGTCCAGCAATTCGTACCAGATCACCGACTTCTTCACCGGCGTGCAGGGCATCACGCCGCTTTCGCCCGTCCTGTCCTGGGCGCGCCAGGCCAACAAGCTGGCGTACGTGTACTACCAGAAGGGCGACTACGACGTGTACGTGATGTCGGACCCCGACAGCCGCAAGAAGGCGCCGTATCAGGCGCCGACGACGGTGGCGGTCCGGAGTGCCACCGGCCAGCTGCGCCCGCCGCCGGTGGCCGCACCCACCACGCGCGACACGACCGCCGCGGCCGGCAGCACGGCGCTGTATCGCTCCGCCACCGGGTTGCGGCCGGTCGACTCGCTGGTCAACAGCAGCGTCGCGGCCGAAACGCCGTCGATGAAGACCCTGATCGACTCGGCCAATCTTGCGCTCCCTGACACGAACACGTTCATCGAGCGGAAGTACAAGCCGATCTACACGCCGGACTTCGTGTCCCGGCCGAGCATCGGATACGCGCGCAGCAACTTTGGTCAAGGCGTCTACGGCGGCACGTCGGTGGAGTTGTCCGACATGCTTGGCGATCACCAGTTGCTCTTCAGCGGCTACGTCAACGGCCGCATCGACGAAGCGCAGGTGCTTGCCGCGTATGTCAATCTCACGCGCCGGGTCAACTGGGCCGCGGGTATTTCGCAGGACCCGTACTTCTTCTATCAGGGCGATGCCATTCAGGAAGGCACACCCAGTGCGGTCGAGGACACGTACATCGAGGAAGTCCGGCGTATCGTGCTGCGCTCGGCGTTCATCACCGGCGGCTATCCACTGTCACGCTTCCAGCGCTTTGAGGGGAGTCTGCACCTCACCAATGTCGAGGACGCCATTCTCGACTACAACGAGCCGTTCGATCCGGTCACCGGCGAGCTGACGGAAGAGCCCTCGACCACCAAGACCGTGCTGGAGTCGAAGATCTTTGCGCAGCCGTCCCTGGCGTGGGTGTATGACAACTCGATCGACGGCTACACGGGTCCCGCGCTCGGACGCCGCTCGCGCTTCGAGATCGCGCCGGCAATCGGCGGCTGGAACTACAATCAGATCACCGCGGACTATCGTCGCTACGATCATCTCGTCGGTCCGTTCACGCTGGCGACGCGCGTCATGTACTTTGGCCGGACCGGCCCGCAGGCGACCGAGTTCTCGACCTTCCTCGGATATCCCGACTTCATTCGCGGATACACCGAGGGCTCGTTCCTGCGCAACGAGTGCGCGAATCCTGCGACCGTGGCTGATTCGACATCGCAAACCGGTTGCGCCGCGCTCGATCAGATGGTCGGCACGTCGATCGGCGTGGCCAACGGCGAAATCCGCTTCCCGCTGCTGGAGCCGGGCAAGGGCTTTGTACCGTCGCTCTTCCCGCCGATCGAAGGCGCCTTCTTCTACGACGCCGGCATTGCGTGGAATCCGGGCAATACGCTGGCGTGGAGCCGTCCGGCGGGCGCATCGCCCTCCAGTGTGCGCGTGCCGCTGCGGTCGGTGGGCGTCTCGCTCAAGATCAACCTGCTGGGATACATGGTGTTGCGGTTCGACTACGCCAAGCCGCTGCAGCGTCCTGGCACTGGCCCCTATTGGACGATCTCGTTCGGCCCGTCATACTGAAGGGGTGCGCAAACTCGCTCCGCTCGCCCTGCTCCTTGGTACCGCCTGTCACGGCAAGCCCGCGCCCCCGGCGCGTCATCTTGATCAGGACACGGGCACCGAGGCGTCGCTCCTCCGCCTGCCCGCCGATGGCGGTGCCGCAGTCCTTCTCCGCCCCGATCGTCTCACGCATCGCGGCTGGGAGATCCCCGATGGCCTCCCCGCGATTTCGGCGGCCCTCGGCGCCGATCTGGAAGACGGCGTGGTCTACGCGGTAGACGATCACCGGAAACTGGTCGCAGTCGACTTGCGCACGCACCGCGTGCGGACCTATCCCAATCAGGTGCGCGAACTCGCCGGGACCATTGATGGCGGCGATATCCTCGGCCTCGATTCCCTGCGCCGCCCGCTGCTGGTGACCAACCGGAATATCCACGCCTATCGCGATACCGTCGACAAGGGATCGGTCACGCTCCTGCGTGGGCCCGGCACCAGCGTCGTGGCGGTCCAGCATGGCGAGGCGTACGTCATTGGTGAACAAGGCGAGATCCGCCATTTCCGCCTCCCACCGGGCGCGGTCAGTTCCACATGGTCGGGCGATATGGTCGCCGTGACCAGCGACTCCGGAGTGGCGCTGATCGATCGGATGGGTAGTGCGTCGGCCAAACCCCGGACGCAGTTCGTCAAGCTCAAGGGCAAGCCGCTGGCGGCCACCTTTTCGCCCTCCGGCCACCGGCTGTACGTGGCGCGCGAGCGGGGCGATCTGGCCATCGTGGACCGGTTTGACGGGCAGGACGTGATGGAGATCAAGCTCCCGGCGGCCGCCAATGCCCTTCGCGTCGATCATAGCGGCCGGTGGCTCCTGGCCCGCGCCGTCCGGGGCGACTCGGTGTGGGTGATCGACCTGGCGCAGAAGAAGGTCCTGGCAAGCGTCCACGCGCCCTGGGCGGCCGATCTGCCGCTCATTCCGGACGGCAAGACGCTCGTGGTGCGACAGGGGGCCGATGTCGTCTCGTACGACCTCAGCGGCCCCACGCCGGTGCAGCGCGGCCGGATCGAGCACGGCGCGGCCGACATCTACCTGGGGCTGGCCTGGGCAGCCCGCGCTGAACTCCCGACCGTGACACCGCAGGTGGTGACCACCACCGCCCCCACCGTCGATAGCACGGCCCCACCTGTCACGGCCAGCAGTGCCGATACGGCGACCGACAATCCGGCGCCAGCCAAGGCAGCGGCGGTCTACCTGCAGGTTTCATCCTCGCAGAACAAGGACTGGGCGGGCGCGTTGGCCAAGCAGCTGCACGACGGCGGCTTCGCGGCCAAGGTGCTCGATCCCAAGACGCCGGACGAAGGCTACCGGGTGGTCGTCGGGCCGTTCCAGACGCGCGATGAAGCCGAGGTCGTGGCCAAGCGGCTGGGACGTCCATCCTTCATCATCACCCCGGGCGCGATCGACCCCTGATGGCGTTATGTTTGCGCGCCATGAAGTTGACCAGGCTGGAACTTTCCGGATTCAAATCCTTCGCGGATACCGTCTCGCTCTCGTTTGAAGAGGGTGTGACGGCCATTGTCGGCCCCAACGGGTGCGGCAAGTCCAACGTGTCCGATGCAGTGCGCTGGGTCCTCGGCGAGCAGTCCGCACGGCTGTTGCGCGGCGGCAAGATGGAGGACGTGATCTTCCAGGGCGCGGCCACGCGCCGCCCGGTCAACTTCACGGAAGTGTCTCTCTACCTCGACAACAGCGCCGGCGAGCTGCCCACTCCCTACACGGAAGTGGCCATCACGCGGCGCCTGTCGCGTTCGGGCCAGAGCGACTACCTCCTCAACAACGCTCCCGCGCGGTTGCGCGACATCCAGGATCTCCTGCGCGGCACCGGCCTCGGCAGCGACGCCGGCGTGGTCATTGAAGCGAAGATGATCGACCTGCTGCTCTCCGATCGTGCGGACGAACGCCGCTCGCTCTTTGAGGAAGCTGCCGGCGTCGGTTTCTATCGCGATCGCCGCCACACCACCGCGCGGCGTCTCGAAGAGACCGCAGCCGACCTGCAGCGGCTGGAAGACCTGATCGCCGAGGTGCAGTCACAGGTGCGCTCGCTCGCGCGGCAGAAGGGCAAGGCCGAACGGCATGGTGCGCTGACGGAAGAGAAGTTCGCCGTCACACTCACGCTCGCTCGCCGGCGCCTGGAACAGCTGAGCCAGGACGCCGAGTCGTTCGAGCGGCGACATGGCGAACTC